>JAISBM010000010.1 GCA_031266185.1 Endomicrobium sp.
TTCCCATGCTCTACATATCCTCCTATCACTACTTCCCCTTCTTTCATACTCTTTGCTATCCCTCCTACTGCTCTTACTCCCTCTATACTCATCTCTATTCCACTTTTGTACTTGCTACTTTCTCCTTCTACTCCTACAAACACTTCTACCCCTCTCTTCCCTTTCACTGCTCCCACTGCCTCTTCTATCCCTTTTTCTGCTAAAAAGCCTAGCCCTTGTCCTACCACTATCAACCCTGTTGCTCCTACCTCATTTATCTTCTGCGCTTGCGGCGTCGCCTCTTGCCCCTTTATCTTTAAACTCAACTCCTTCTGTGTCCCTATCCTCTCATGGATCAACTTTACTAACCCACTCCCTTTATACATCTCTATACTCTTTGCTTGTGTTACTCCATCTTCTGCCTCTATCAAGTTTACTCTGTCCCCTTCTTTTACTTCTCCTTCTGCTTTCCCTACTACTACTACTACGGCCTTCTCTAGATCTACTTTCCAGAATCCCATCATATATTTACTCGTACCTACTACTTTTATCTTTGCCGGCTCGTTTACTCTTACTTTATTAAAATTATAATTCTCAAAGTCTGTTATTCCACTCACTACTATTTGTCCTTGTGTCTCTATATTCAATATCCCTCCTCTTCCTCCTCCAAATATCATCGTCTCCTTCCCAAATTTCGGGCTCCCCTTTAGTTCTACTACATTCCCTCCTCCTGGACCACTTCCTCCATATACATTCCCTTCTACTCCTCCTCCTTCTATACTTACTTTGTTTTCTCTTACTATCCTTTCTGTAGCCCCTTCATTATTACTTTCTATTCTCCCTCCGTATACATCTCCCTTTATATATGCATTTATTATCTCCACCTCATTCCCGTCTACTTTCCCTCTCTGAAAACATTTTCCTCCATATACTTCCCCTTCTACTTTCCCTCCTACTATCCTTACTATATTACTACTTACTACTGTACTAGTATCTCCTACATTTACAACCCCTCCAATCACATTCTTTACACTTGCATTATTTATTCTCACTGCATTCGATGTCGCTGTCCCGTTACCCTCTACTCTCCCTCCATATATATTCTCCTGTGTTACTTTTCTATCTATTACTACTTCCCTCCCCAGCATATGCCCTCACAGCAAGTAAAATCATCATCATACTTATCACAACCTTCACTTTCTTCATTCTCTTCCTCCTATTTTTTAAAACTACTCTTTTACTTTACCCTGCTTGCGACACTGCTCTTGCCTTCTTCATTTCCTTTGTTAATGTTCTATCTACCACACATTGGCCATTGGCATTATGTACTCTTCATATGACCTTAGTATTTACACAAATTCTCTCATCATATACTACCCCTCAAGTACCTATTTACTCATTAACCATACCATTTTTCTACTAATTTATCTTTAAAAGAAACAAGGATTAACAAACATATAGGGCAAAGAAGTGCAAGTAATACGTTATAACAAAGAAGCAAATCTAGTAAAAGCCAATGTGCAGGGAGAATATATAGCAGTGATAGGTGAACAAGCAGCAAGTTTAGAAAGAAGGATGTCAGATGGAAGAGATACTTTACTTAACAAAATAGATTCAGGACCAGAAGGGCAAGGTATCGCACCAAGTTAGTGGGGAAAAGTTTAAAAAAGGAATTGTAATTTATACTGGAAACGAGCTCGTACCGTTTGGGGGAAATATGAGGGTAGTGCCAGTAAATTATTTGTGGGAGTAAAACCAAAACCTAACAACCTAAACTAAGCGCTCTTTCTACTTGTTTTAAGTCAGTGTCAGTAGCAGAACATCCGTCTTTTATAAGTGGAACAAACTGTACAGCTAAATTTTTTTCTTTTAGCATTTTAAATGCTAGGTTGCCTTCAAAAAAGCAAGCAATGCCAACAATAGCTTGCGGTTTTTGTTCTTGTATAATTTTAGTTATTGTTCTTCCACCTTTTACAACGTATAGTGCCATATAGTTTAACTTTTTTGCAAGTTTGCTAATTTGAGCTATTTTGCAACCGCCACACTCTGCGCATATATAATAACTATCTTTTTCAATAGCAGTGCACACAGCCGTGTTTCTCATACAGTGGGGAGCAAAAACAATACGTGCGTTAAGAGTTACGGAAGCAAATTTTTTCTCTTGTAGTTTGTTTTGCTTAGCTGTAAAAACTATATAGGATTGTTCTTTACTTTTTTTGACTAACTCACACAATTTCATAAAAGAATTCTAACAAAAAGTTGATTATAAGATCAAAAAAAGATAGAATCGTCTTTATAAATAACACCTGCAATTGCTAAAATAATAAATTTAATATGGTAAGAAAATGTCAAAGGTAAAAAATCTTATTGTTGGGTGTGGTTTTTCAGGAGCGACGCTAGCTCGGAAAATAGTGCAAGAGCGTAAAGAAAAAGTAGTTATCATAGATATTAAAGACCATATAGCAGGTAACTGCTATGATTATAGAGACAACAATGGCATTTGTATTCACAAATACGGTACGCATATATTCCATACAAACTTAAAGCCAGTTTGGGACTTTGTTAGCAGATTTACTAAGTGGTATCCTTATCAACACAAGGTAAAGGGACTAGTAGGCGGTCAACTTGTCCCAATTCCATTTAACCTAAATTCTTTACATCAAGTTTTTCCTAAATCGTTAGCAAACGAAATAGAGTTGTGTCTTCTGGAAAAGTTTGGATTTAATAAAAAAGTCCCTATTTTAGAGTTGCGTAAAACAAACGATAAAGATTTAACTTTTTTAGCAGAATATATTTATCAAAAAATTTTCTTAGAATACACTTTAAAGCAATGGGGAATGAAGCCAGAAGATATGGACCCTGCAGTTTCTGGGAGAGTGCCTATTTATATTAGTCGTGATGACAGATACTTTCAAGACAAGTATCAAGGTATCCCTATAGAAGGGTATACAGGGCTTGTGTTAAAAATGTTAGATCATCCAAACATAGAAATTAAACTTTCTACAGTATTTTCAAAAGAAATGGAATATGAAAGGTTGTTTTATAGTGGACCAATCGATGAGTTTTTTGAGTACAAGCTGGGTGAGTTGCCATATCGTAGCATAAAGCTAGATTTTTTGGAATTTCCATATTCTAAGTTTCAAGAAGCTGCAGTTATAAATTATCCATGCAATTATGATTTTACGCGTATAGGTGAGTACAAATGGTTTTTAAATAATAAGTCAGACAAAACGGTTGTATCATATGAATATCCAGAAGAATTTAAGATAGGTAAAAATGAAAGATATTATCCAATAGTAAAAGAAGAAAGCCAAACACTTTACAACAAATATCTTGAGTTAGCTAAAGGAACACCAAATATATATTTTCTGGGAAGGCTTGGCGACTATAAATATTATGATATGGATAAAGCTGTTGAGCGGGCATTTAATTTGTTTGAAGAAATTTAAAGAAAATGGCCTTACAACTTTAATTTAATCAGGTTTAGGATAAAGGGCAAAGTTTTTATTCAATTGTTTGTTGATTTAAAAGAATTAAAATGACTTAGACAAATAATTATAAGCAGCGTAAAAATAATATTGGAAATAAAAATGATGAAGCAAAATCCTAAATTATCAGTTATAATCCCGATTTATAATACAGAAAAATATTTACGTAAATGTTTAGACAGTGTTATAAACCAAACATTAAAAGATATAGAAATTATATGTATTAATGATTGCTCGCTAGACAAATCTGCTGACGTGTTAAGCGAATATGCACAAAAAGATAAAAGAATTAAAGTTAGCAACAATGTAAAAAACGAAGGATTATCTTTTACGCGAAATGTTGGCCTGGACATTGCAAAAGGCGAATATATAGCGTTTGTTGATAGTGATGATTATATAAAACTTAAAGCGTACGAATTAATGTATGATAAGGCAAAGGTTACAAATGCAGATGTAGTTTGTGGAAAAGTCCAATGTGTACTGGAAACTCAAGATATAGCAAATCAAGAGCTGACTTCAATATTAAAGTCAAAACAAGCTTATTTTGACAAGAGTACTTTAAAGGAAGGACTTTATAAAGTTTCAAGGGATATTAACACCATGATAGCAGTTGTATGGAATAAATTGTATAAAAAGACTATAGTTGACAAATATCATCTACGTTTTCCTGAAGGACTAATAAGAGAAGATGAAGCTTGGCTTTGGTATTACATGTCAAAAATTAAAAGTGTTTACTATATAGAAGATGTAATATACGAGTATCTTATAAGACAAGATGGCATTATAAATAATATGAGTAAAGACAATAGCAAGGTTGTTGATTTGATATATATCCAAGATTGCATAATAGAACATTTAAAAGAGTATAAACTTTTTAAGAAGTATAAAAAATATGTTGTTGGTATGTTTAGGAGAAATGTTGAAACCTTATATAACGAAGCAAAAAATAAGAATCTTATTTACAAAGAATCTAATAAAGTTATAAAGAAGTATGGGTTAAGTATAGATATAAACTATGGCAATGTAAAGAAGATATATGTAAAATTTTTAGGCATTAGAGTGTTAAAGATTGTAAAAAGTGATTATAAAATAAAAGTATATTTTTTAAGTTTTATTCCTTTTGTTAGTGTGATATGCAGTAACAAGAATCTTAGTTTGTAGTAAAAATACAATTTGATTAACTTACAAGGTTTGAGTGTGAGCCAAGAATTAAAAGTATCCATTGTGGTGCCAGTATATAATGTAGAAAAATATTTACGACAATGTCTAGACAGTGTTATAAACCAAACATTAAAAGACATTGAGATAGTTATTGTAAATGATGGCTCCACTGACAACAGTCTTAAAATAATTAAGGAGTATGGAGATAAAGATACTCGTATAAAAGTTATAGATAAACAGAACGAAGGTTACGGGAAAACAGTAAATCGTGGGCTTGATATTGCAAAGGGCCAATATGTAGGTATTATAGAGTCAGATGACTGGATTGAACCTGACATGTTTGAAAAGTTATATAACATTGCAAAATCAAATGACGTTGACGTTGTAAGGTCTGCATATTATGAGTACTGTTCAACTATATCCAAAAAACAAGATAAAGTTGTAGAGTGGGCGATTCCATATGGCTCTTTAGATAGAATAGTTTATCCAACAGAAACAAAAGAAGTATTTTTTAAAGGTCAACAAGTATGGTCATTTATATATGAAAGGGCTTTCCTAAACAATAATAAAATACGTTTTTTGGAAACTCCAGGGGCATCATATCAGGATTTGTCTTTTAGTTTTAAAGTTTTAGCATTGGCTCGATCAGCTTATTTTGTAAAGGATGCCTTTGTACATTATCGTATAGATAATGTAAATTCGTCAGTAAATAGTAAGAGTAAAGCTTTTTGTGTTTGTGATGAGTTTAAAGAAATTGGTAGATTTATTGATAAGCACCCTAGTATAAAATCAAAAATAAAAATGGTATCTAATAAGTGTAAGTTTGGTAGTTATAGATGGAATTTTTATAGATTACAAGGCAAAGAAAGGAAATCTTTTGCAAAAGCTATGCAAAGAGAGCTTAAATATGATTTAAAAAATGGGAATTTTGATAAATCTTTATATACACGTAGAGAGTATAAGGATTATAAGTATTTTGCCAATTACGGGAATAAATTGTATGGGGCGTGGTATTATTTCTTAAAAATGTTAAGATCTTTTTTTGATATATTTATTCATGTTGCTACTAATAGTAATGCAAAGAGAATCTTTGTTTTGGGAATAAGGGTTTATAAGCGTAAAGTATAGTTTCTATATGAGATTAAATTATTATTGTTTTTTTGTGAGAATTAAGATATGCCGAAAGTATCAGTTATAGTGCCTATATATAATGTAGAAAAGTACTTGTCTAGGTGTTTAGATTCTTTATTGAATCAAACGTTAAGAGATATAGAAATTATTTGTGTTGAAGATTATTCTACAGATAATTCCAGATCTGTTTTAAAAGAGTATGGGCAAAGAGATTCAAGAGTAAAAATACTCTATAATAAATTTAACTCTGGGCTTGCTACAACTCGTAATAATGGTCTTAAAGTAGTCGAATCTGGTTATATTATGTTTTGTGATTCTGATGATTATTATGATCAAAGTATGTGCCTTAAATTATATAACGCAATAAATAATTGTAATTGCGAAATAGCTGTATGTGGTATTAATGTAATTTATGAAGATAAAAGCGGGTTGCCCTACAAAGAAAGCGATAAAAAATATTATGCTATAAAATATGATGGATTAATAAAAGTTACAAATAAGATAGTTTTGAATACTGATGTTTCGAGCTGTAATAAGATTTTTAAAAGGGAAATAATTGAAGAAAATAACATAACATTTCCGGATGGTCTTTTGTTTGAAGATGCGAGTTTTTACTTTTGTTATATGATATTTTGTAAAAATATATTTTTTATAAAAGACAAACTGTATAATTATGTTAGACGAGAAAACGGGATCATGTCAGAGTTAATAGAAAAAAATAGTATTAGAGCGATAGAACATCTTTATATAGCAGAGAAAATATATGATTTTTTAGTTATTAAAAATATTTTTAAAAACAATAAAGAGTTATTTTTTGAAATATTTAAAAGTTTCTTTTTGTTTGCTTTTAATCATAGCCAACAACGAGAACGAATTTATGTAATAAATGAATGTGAAAGTTTTTTAAAGAAAAAAGAATTAACTTTTATAAAACAAGAAATGAAATACATTGTTAAAGAAATATATTCTAAACAGAATAAATTTTACCCAATAAAAAGATTTTTTATCAATTTGTTATGTGGTTTAATTCCACATAAAACTAAAAGAAAGAATCTAAGAAAAAAACTTTTAGAGAGGATATAAGCCAACATAATTTAAGTGTTGGATATTTATTATGTCTAAATTCAAAATTACTTGTGTAGCCCCAAGCTATAATCATGAAAAGTTTGTAGGATTTTTTATAGAAAGTGTTTTAAATCAAACAGAGCAGAATTTTGAATTGATCATTGTTGATGATGGTTCGCAAGATAAAAATGTTGATGCAATATTGAAGTTTAAAGATAAAAGAATAAAACTTATCAGGCATGAATATAACAAGGGGATAGGACAAGCATTAAATACTGCATTCAAATTTGCAAGAGGGAAGTATATTGTATTTGCTGGGACTGATGATATTTTTGAGCCTGTTCACTTTGAAACAGTATCAAGATATCTTGATACCAATCCTAATGTTGGTGCATATTATTGTAGTTGTAGTTTGATAGATAACAAAAATAACAAAATAGAAGATCTTAACAATATGTATGTGAGAAAAAATATAAATAGATTTGACATTTTGAATACTATATTTTTTTTAGGTAATAATCTCTTAGATCCAGGAAAGGCTATAAGATATAAAATTGTAAAGAAACAGATTCCTTTTAGTGCTAGCTTATTATCTTTAAGTGATGTACAAAGTCATGTAAAAGTTGCTTTAAATAGTGATATATATACGAGTGATAAAAAACTTGTAAAATATCGCTTTTCAGGAGTTAGCAATACTAAGTGTGATTTTTTTTATAGAAGAGAACAACTGGAAACAGAGCTGTTGATGGATAGTTTTTTGAAAATAAAAGATATAGGCTTATTAGAAAAAATATTTAAAAATAAAATCGCAGAAATTAACTTGCTCCCGTTTAAAGACACTATTCCCTACTTTTTGGGTAGGATGGCGTTGTTGTCGGATAATAATACCAGAAAGGAATGGGGATATAGAACAATTTTAAGATTTTTGGAAAACGAAACAAATTTTTCAGTTGTTTATAAAAGGTATAATCAGGATTTTAAAGACTTGTATAATTTGATGAAAGATATTCCATAAAATTAGGTAAGAGAGATGATATATGAAATTGCTAGTTACAGGCGGAGCTGGTTTTATTGGTAATTGCTTCATAAGGCACATGTTGAGTAAATATCCAAGTTATAAAATTACTAATTTAGATGCACTTACATATGCAGGGAATTTTGCAAATCTTAACGATGTAAAAGATAGCCCTAACTATGAGTTTGTTCATGGCAATATATGTGATAAAGAGTTGGTACAACAACTAATTAAAAACATTGATGTAATAGTAAATTTTGCTGCAGAAAGTCATGTAGATCGTTCAATTACAGGACCTGAAGTTTTTATTGACACAAATGTTAAAGGGACATTAAATCTTTTACAAGCGGCAAAAGATGTTGAGGTTGGTCGATATCTACAGGTTTCAACAGATGAAGTTTATGGTAGCCTTGGTCCACAAGGTTATTTTTACGAAACAACTCCAGTTGCTCCTAGTTCCCCATATTCTGCATCAAAAGCAAGTGCAGATATGCTTGCGCGAGCATATTTTGAAACTTACAAACTTCCAGTATTAATTACTAGATGTTCAAATAATTATGGACCTTACCAATATCCTGAAAAACTAATACCATTTTTTGTGTTACAGTTGTTAAAAGGAAAAAAAGTGCCAGTTTATGGTGATGGGTTAAATGTTCGTGATTGGCTTTATGTTTATGATCACTGTGCGGCTATAGATGTAGTTTTACATAAAGGCAAAATTGGAGAGGTGTATAATGTTGGTGGCCATAATGAAAAAAGTAATTTAGAGATTACGCATATTATTCTTAAAGCAATGGGCAAAGATGAAGGTTCAGTTGAGTATGTAAAAGATAGGCTTGGGCATGACCGCAGATATGCAATTTGTAATGATAAAATTCAATCAGAGCTTGGGTGGAATCCATCATTTACTTTTGAAGAAGGCATTAAATTGACTATAGATTGGTATTTGAATAATATGAATTGGATTGAAGAGATAGAAGCACGAAAAAATAATATTTCAAAGTGAGAAAAGATGACTAAAGATTATACAAAGTTCATAAAAAGTGGTGTAAAACGTAAACATAACCGAAAACTATTTCTTTTTATTGTCTTTGTAATTGTACTTTTATGTATAAAATTAATTTATTCAATGTTTTTAGGTATACAAATAAACACCAATTTTACAAATAAAAATATTGTTCCTTTTTCCAATTTTCCTAAAAGCCGTTTTGTGCTTCCACAAGAGTATGCTGATATATATGAAAAGCATTATTTAGAAAATAGAGCAGGGTCAACAATTGTTTCTTCATTATCTTCAAAAGTTGAAGGATGGATGCACTATATGGTTGCTAAAACTGGAGGAAATAAGAAGACTACTCTTGAAATAGGGGCAGGTACTTTAAACCAAATTGATTATGAAGAGCCTGGTGTTTATGATATTGTTGAACCATATTCTTTCTTATATAAAAACTCTCATCACATAAAAAATATACGGAAAACTTACAATAGTATTTTTGAAATACCTTTTACATCTACGCGGTACGATAGAATTATTTCTATTGCTGTTTTAGAGCATGTGCTTGATCTTCCAGATTTAGTTGCTTACTCTGCTAAGCTCCTCGTGGATGGGGGGGGGTATTTTGTGCGGGAATACCAAACGAGGGTCGTTTTCTTTGGAAATTTTCGTATAGTGTTACTAGTGCAATAGCATTTAAACAAAGATATGGTTTGGATTATAGCATTATAATGAATTATGAGCATGTAAATACTGCAGATGAAATTGAAAGAGTGCTGTGTTATTTCTTTGATGATGTTAAAATGTGGATATGTGGAATTAGTAAAACGTTTGCTTTATTTAGGTACTATGAATGTAGAAGTCAAATTTTGGGAGGGTTAACATATATTTAAATAAAACTAACTATGGGAGGAAATTATATAATGAAAACAGCAGTGATTATTCCTTGCTATAAAACAAAAAAGTTTATTTTACCTATCGTTCATAATGTGTTGAGCATGAAAGAAGTGTGGAGATTATATATTGTAGATGATTGTTGTCCTGAAAAAACTGGAGAATATGTAAAGGAAAATATTCAGGATACTAAATTAATGATTTTATTTAATAATGAAAATCTTGGTGTGGGCGGGGCAACCCTCACAGGCTGGCAACAGGCATGTGTAGATGGGGCAGAGATTCTGATTAAAATTGACGGGGATGGACAAATGGATATATGTTATATTCCTAAAATAGTCAATCTAATACAAAAACATAAGTATGATTATGTTAAAGGGCAGAGGTTTTGGAATTTAGAGAGTTTTGTTGATATGCCTAGGAAGAGAGCTTTTGGGAATATGGCTTTATCCTTTATCACAAAGATTTCCAGTGGTTATTATAATATTTTTGATCCTACTAATGGATATATTGCTATAAATGCCAAAGTTTTCGAAATACTTCCCTCTAAAAAAATTAGCAAAAGTTTTTTCTTTGAATCAGATATGTTGTTTCACTTAAACATTATAAGAGCTGTTATAAAGGAAGTCCCAATGATTGCTATTTATGGTAAAGAAAAAAGTAATTTAAAGATTTCTAAAATTTTATTTGACTTTCCTTACTTGCATATTGTAAATTTTGTGAAAAGAATTGTTTTTAATTATTATCTGAGAGGAATGAGTGTTGGAAGTATTTCTTTGCCTTTAGGATTGACTTTTTTTGTTTTTGGGATAACTTTTGGGTGTTTTTTTTGGATAAGATCTTTGTGTATAGGGGAAATTGCTACAAGCGGGACTGTTATGGTTTCAGCTCTTACAATTATTTGTGGAATTCAGTTTATTTTACTTTTTTTTGTTGAAGATTTTGGGAATGTTCCTAAAACTTCTTTGATTTCTGAAGATTTTGAGATCAAGTAAACTAATGGAAACTTTATCATTTATGGCATGAGGATGAAGTATTTAAGCAAATCGTAATAGTGAGAATGGATAAAGTCAGCGTAAAAGTTAGGGGCAGTAGAGATACCAGGAAGGTTTGGAATAGAGTATCCGTCTGAAAGCAGCAGCATATTGAGGTATTTGAGACGAACGATAAAAGAAGAATATTGTGATTAACATCAATTTATTTAGTTTGAAACGCAAAAATTTGTAAAATGTTATAATATCGGCGTAGTTAAAACGGGCAAGTCAGGTATTAGGATAATAATAGATTTTCAGAAATAGGGAGAAAGAAGATATTAACATGAAAGGAATTGTCTTAGCAGGTGGTGCAGGTACTAGATTATATCCTATTACAATGTCAACTTCAAAACAATTGTTGCCTATTTATGACAAGCCCATGATATATTATCCTCTTTCTGTTTTGATGTTAGCTGGTATTAGAGAAATTCTTATCATTTCTACTCCACAAGACTTACAAAATTTTAAACATTTGCTAGGAAATGGGCAACAGTTTGGGTTAAAATTATCTTATAAAGAACAACCATCTCCAGATGGTCTTGCTCAAGCATTTACTTTGGGAGAGGAATTTATTGGCAAAGACAATGTTGCACTTATTTTAGGAGATAACATCTTTTATGGAGCTAATTTTATAGAAATTTTACAACAATCTAAAGAAAAAACAAAAAGAGGAACAGCAACAGTTTTTGCTTATAATGTAAAAGATCCGAAAAGATTTGGCATAGTAGAATTTGATGAAAATGGTAAAGTAAAATCGCTTGAAGAAAAACCTGAAAATCCAAAATCAAATTATGCTGTCACAGGTTTATATTTTTATGATAATAAAGTTGTTGAATACGCTAGAAATTTAAAGCCTTCAAAACGTGGTGAGTTAGAAATTACAGATTTAAATAATATTTATTTGCAAAAAAATGCTTTGACTGTAGAATGTTTGGGACGTGGCTTTGCTTGGCTTGATACAGGTACGCCTGATTCTCTTTTACAAGCAGCCTCATATGTACAGACCATAGAGATACATCAAGGCACAAAAATAGCTTGCCTTGAAGAGATTGCTTACAATATGCAGTTTTTAACAAAGGATGAAGTATTAAATGACATTGAAAAATATAAAAATGCTGAATATTATAAATATGTCAAAAGCGCTTTAAGTAAAGGTGTTGATAAATTGCATATAGCCAGAGAAAGAATGATGAATATAAAAGAAGCGAAGTTTAATTAAAAGTTTTTAGTGATACAAGAGGGTCTTTAATTGCCCTTGAACAAAATAAAAATATACATTTTAATGTTAAAAAAAGGGTGTGTGTAGTATATTTTAATACAAAAAAAGATATGCTAGGGGTTTTTCATGCACACAAAAATTTAGAACAAATACTCATTTGCATAAAGGGATCTTGCAAAATAAAAGTTGATGATGGGGGAAGTATTAAATTTTTTGATCTTCTTAGTCCCAATGTAGGGTTATATATAGGCACAATGGTATCGTAAAATTACGTATAATCCTTGTTATTGAGCAATTTGCTGAATCTAAAAGTAGAGTGTTTATAATGATGCTTGCTTTGAAGATCTTGGGAAATTGTTACAATCCACTGTTATACTAGCACTGTTCTCAATATTTTGGGAATTCTATTTGTTTTTTTGTTTAAAGATTTTACCAGTGTTCTAAAGGTTCTACTATTGAGGGAGGATTAATTTGGATGTTTTAGCATTTTTTGCTTTTATAATTGTTGCCATGGCGATGGCTTTATTTACAAATGAAGTAATAGAAAAATCTTTTCCTTTGACAGCGCTGAGTTTTATTACAATTTTATTTTTAAGTGGTTTTGTAGGGAATCTTATTGTTGGTTTATTTGTCATTTATACGTGCGTAAGCTTTTCAATTTGCTATATTATATACAAATTTTCAAAAAACTTTAAGAGAAGTTTTGATTTAATTATTCGTCCTGGATTTATAGTTATTCTATTTCTATTTCCAATAGCTTTGATTTGGCACAGATATCCAACTTTTGTTTGGGATGAGAAAGTACAGTGGGCTTTAGCTGTAAAAAATTCTTTTATATTAGATAAATTTGCTGCTTGCCCACTATCTAATAAAAGCTATGCTTCTTATCCTCCTGCCTTGGAATTGTTTCATTATTTTTGGACAAAAACATGTATGGCGTATAAAGAGAGTTCTCTCTTTGTTAGCATGAATATACTAACGCTGTCATTTTTAGTTTCAATATTGCATAAATTCTCTTGGAAATACATATTTAGAGGAATTGTTGCTTCAACTCTTGCAGTTGTTCTTCCCTACACTGTGTTTCATGGCTGTTTTTTCAATCTGACACCCTACAGCACTATATTTGCGGACCCAATCATGGGGATAGTATTTGGCTGGGTTTTATATACTTATTTCGAAAGTAGAGATAAATTTAATAATACTTCATTTGCATCTATCTCATTAGGTCTTTTTATTATTCCCATAATTAAAGATACGGGTATACTTTTTTCATTAGGGGCAATATTTTTAATTTTCATAGATAAGATATCGTTACTTTTTAAACAGTATCAAAGCAAAGTCCTTAAATTCTATAATTTTAAAATAATTCTTATTCAGATTATAGTTTTACTGATATGTTCGTGCCTTTCAAGGGTTTTGTGGTCATTACTCATAAATTACTATGGCATAAGACCTCAATGGTCTTGGAGCTTAAATTTTTGTTTTTCTTCTTTACCTGCGCATAGAGTTGCAATGTTCTTTAACTATTTTCGGGGAATTTTTAATTATAATGTGATAAAAGTTGTGGATTCTGCAAAGTATTTTGTGGGTCCGTTTGTGGTTTCTCCTATAGTATATATTATTATGCTAATTTTTTTATCTGCGGGGCTTTTACATCTATATGGAAATGGGAAGAGAATAGAAAAAATACCATTTTTTCTAGGGTTATTTGCTGGTTTGTTTCTGTATATGAGTTTTATTTTTTTAGTAGAGTTGTTATACTTTAGCGATGGAGAGGCTTCCTTGTGGCACTCAAGATATATCAACACTTATATGGTTGCAATTTTTTTTCTCTGTGTCTCGCTTTGTTTGAATAAGCTTGCCGTTTCGAAACATCCTCCTAAGCTGGTGTGGTTTTTGGTGTGCATGTATTTGTTGAGTATACACATACCCATAAAAGCAACTCCATTGAAATTACTCAATAGAGATGCTATGATAATACAAAAAAGAGCGAATGAAAAAGTTGAAAATCATAAAAGTTATTTATCAAAGCTTAAACAATATTTACCGAAAGATGCAATTTTGCACTGTTATGGCAAAGATGTAGATATAGGCACTACGTTGGCTGTCATTGTTCCCATTAAGATGGCAACTGCTCTTTGGCAGAGTGGGGATTTTTCATGGTATAGAACTTACTGCAAAATACTAGGCTATACTCATGTGTTTTTTGAAAACATTATTGAGGAAAAACATATGTTTAGACAAAAGTATAGCGATTTGTTTATAGGTGGCGAGAGGGCTATAAAGGACTATAGTCTCTATAAGGTTGAATGGATTGATGAGAAGCCAATGTTAAGGTATATTATAACGTTGAAAAGAGATAAAAATGATTAGCTATAAACTAAATATGAAAAACACTATTTGATTATGATGTTACATTTCAAGAATAATATGGGGGATGAATATGATAGATTTGGCTGATTGTTGTAGAAGTACTTATGAAAAAATTCCAAAATATATAAAAAGATCTTTTTTATTAATTTTTTTTAGTTCATTAGTTGTTTTTTCATTTAGCATTATTCATTATTTTTTAGGCCGCGAAGATTGGGGTGAGGCAGTCGTTCAAACAGGCTTATTTAATTGGAATCTGGTCCGGGGTAGGATTTAAGCAAGCATTAGAATCAGTTAAAGATGCACTAGCCAAGGCAGAACCTTGGCCAGCCATAACATCAGTGCAGATAAAAAATGATATAATACTCGTAGTTGTAGATAAAAATGCTTTGGCAGAAGCAAAAACCTTGGTAAACTTAAATTAGAAAAAATCTTATGGTGCCAGGAGGGGGATATTAAAGTTTTAATACTAGCTGGGGGTTTAGGGACCAGATTATCTGAAGAAACTGAATTAAAGCCAAAACCAATGGTAGAAATTGGTGGACATCCAATACTTTGGCATATAATGAAAATATATTCACATTATGGTTTTAATGATTTTGTAATTTTAACGGGTTATAAATCTCATATTATTAAGGACTATTTTATCAATTATTATACAAGGTATTGTGACGTAACAGTTGACATGGCAGCTAATTTTGTAAAAATACATAAGACACGCCAAGAACCTTGGAAAGTTACAATGCTTTATACAGGGCAAGAATCTATGACAGGGAGTAGAATCAAAAAAGCGCAAGAATATATAGGAAATGAACCTTTCATGTTAACTTATGGAGATGGAGTTGCAGATGTTGATATTAATGCGCTTCTAACGTCTCATAAGAATTCTGAAAAAATTGCCACTATGACGACTGTGCAAATGCCAGGACGTTTTGGTGCTGTTATTATAAAAAACAACACAGTTACATCTTTTAACGAAAAATACCTTGGAGAAGAAGGCTGGATAAACGGAGGCTTTTTTGTATGTGAAAACAAAGTTTTTGATTATATATCTGCAAATGTAGATAATGTAATTTTTGAAAGAGACCCTTTAGAAAATTTAGCAAAAGAAGGACAATTAAACGCATATAAACATAATGGTTTTTGGCGGGCAATGGACAATTTGCGTGAAAAGAACTTATTAGATTCAATGTGGCACTCAAGCAAAGTTCCATGGAAGGTTTGGTGAATGGGTAATTCGCTAGTAATACAAAAGCAAGAAAATTTTTACAGGCCATACAGAGTTTAAAGGTTCTTGGCTTTGTTTATGGCTTAAGTTTTTAGGTGTAGATGTTTTTTAAAACCCGAAGAGGAATATATTCCATTAGAATAACTCTATCAAACGCTTTTTACATTCGATTCATAATGTGCCTTATCTTTCCTTAAAGAATCTCCTCTAAAGCATGCTTTAAACTTTGTATTAATGTTATTGCTTTATTTCGTCTAGTTCTAGTTGTGTAAAACTATTTCTAAAAAAAGCACCTGATGTATGTGCTATTATTTAGAGTAAAATTCATAATCTATACTCTTTTCACCAAATATAGGTGATTTTTTTTCGCCATCATCTAGACGTGTATTTGTCGCATATAATGTAAATTCAGGATGAGTTTCAAGATAATCTTATTGCTGATTGCATTTTAGTAACACCAAGCCAATGATCATCCGGATCTAAAACTGTCCAATACTTAGTCTTTATGAGTTCATATCCTTTTATCGCAGTAGCAAGTAGTCTTAAGTTTTGTTTATTTTGTATAAATTTTATTAGGATATCTTTCAATATACCCTTGTATTATTTTCACACTATCATCTGTAGAACAATCATCAATAATAAGGACTTTAATCCAAATTTTACTTCCTGCGCTAAAACAGAATCTAAAGCACGTGAAACATACGGACCTTTATTGTAAACTGGCATGAATATGTTATTAGATTTTACATTTGATTGACAAAGGAACGAAAATATTATATAAATTTGTTTTCTGTATGGTGGACCAGCAGCATACACGGGCCTTACAGATAGGAATTAGTGGTTGATACCATGGGGTAATGGCAACCCACGTGTAGAGGGGAGCATTTTCATCAGGTAAGGGATTACACAAAGGTAGAGAACTGCTTGTTGTTATAGGGCAAGGTACATAGCAGAATATAGCCAGCAGCAGGATTTGCCAACAAGTGTACAGTTCGGCTTGCATATATCTTAAGTGTTACAGAACCAGTGCCAGTAATGGTGGATACATATCGTTGTGGCAAGGTTTCCGGTATTGTTTTAGAACCTGCTGTAAAAGAGATATTTCCTCTGACGTCGAAAAAAGGTATTGTGGAATATTTACAGCTTTGCAGATCCATATATGGTCAGACAGCAGCTTATAGACATTTTGAGAGGAGGGAAAAAGATTTTACTTGGAAAGATGTAAATAAAGGTTCTGAGCTTAAAAAAGCAATGGAAATTTAGAATACTTTATCTGGGAAGGTATTAATGTGATCATTCGAGCAAAGACAAAAGATTTATTCGAAGGCAAATCAATTTCTGAGAAACAAAGGCAAAACAGTAAGTTTAATTTATTTGAATTAGAATCAGGAAAAACTGAACTTAGATCATACCCTCGTCGAATAGTATTAGAACTTACAAATGCCTGTAATCTAAGCTGTGTTATGTGTGGAAGAAATGCAGTAGACTTTTCTTTAACTCGATTTAGTATGGAAAA
Source organism: Endomicrobium sp. (assembly GCA_031266185.1). Classification (GTDB taxonomy): domain Bacteria; phylum Elusimicrobiota; class Endomicrobiia; order Endomicrobiales; family Endomicrobiaceae; genus Endomicrobiellum; species Endomicrobiellum africanum. The sequence goes on from JAISBM010000010.1 coordinate 17,095, forward strand.
TTTTTATGCTTTAGAGCCATTATTTGATATAGTAGAAGAAGTTACTCTTATGGGTTGGGGTGAACCTACAGTTCATCCTAATTTTGAAGAAATGCTTAAAATCTTAGACAATCATTCGGTGCGCAAATATTTTTGTACTAATGGAATGCGTCTTAATAAGATAAAGGATGCTATATTTAATTACAATGTAGATGTTTTTGCTGTAAGTGTAGATGGAGCAACTACAAAAACCAACAGTCAAATAAGACGTGGTTCCGATATTCTAAAAATAAATTCATATCTCAAAGAAATTGTTTTGAAAAAAAACCGTAAAAGCTTAAAATATCCATATATAAATTATGTCTTTTGCGCAATGAAACAAAATTTAGATGAACTGCCAGATTTGGTTAATATGGCGGCAGATGTTGGACTTGATGAGGTGAAGGTTGTTTTTTTAACTGCTTTTGATCAAAGTTTAGCAAGTCAAACTCTTTACGGTGAAGAAGAGAAGGTTCGCGAAGTTTTTAAAAAAACAGAAGAACGCGCACAAAAGTATGAAATACTTTTAAAACTTCCGTATATCACAAGCAGTGATCCTGCAGGGAATGCTCTGCATAGAGATTGTTTTGTTGCTTACAGAGATTTTTATTTAGGTTCAGATGGGTATGTTCGACCTTGCATGTCTACTTCGCAGAAATTTTTTAAATTTGATAAATATCGTAAATTTTTTGATATGTGGAATTCAGAAGAATTTAAAAAGCATCGTAAAAGTGTAAATACACCAAATATGCCCAATTCTTGTAAAAATTGTTATCAATCTTCTCATTGCAACTGGAATAATAAAAAATCTTATATCCAAATAAAGGAAGATTTTGCGCCCGATTGGAAGAGATAAATAAATAACAAAGGTTCAAAACAACAGTTAGATGTAAGGAAAGAATAAAAATGATAAGATAAAAGAAAGAGAATAATATATAAAATGTTCACTCATAAAAAGACTGAATGTGGGAATTAAATCGATAAGCTCAGGGCTTAATGATAAATTTAAGAAAGAGTCTGAAAGCTTTGTTAGATGCGAAATATGCATTGACTACAAATTTAAGTTCTTCAGCAAACTTGCTTGCGATATCTATCGGTTTTGACTTCACATAAGATTGGTGGCAGAAGATTAAATAAAGACGAAGAGTAGGTTATAACAACAGGAAAAGGGTATTTTTATGATAAAAAAGATTATAAAATCCAAAACATATTGTTTTTTTATGTTAGTTGGGCTATCATTTTGTGTTAGTTTATGGGTTTTGGCGAAGTACCCTGTATGGAAAGTGAGTATTGGAGAAAGTGTTGTATGTAGAATAATTACTCTTATGTTTCTGGTTTTATTTTTGTTGGCAGACCCAGTCCGTAGGTTTTTATTAGCAGATAAGGATTGGATTGTTTGTATAAAGCAAATATGGCTTAAAATCCCTTCGTTGTATAAAAAATCCTTTTTAATAATTTTTGTTGGATTGAATGTGGTTTTTTTGTTCAATACTGTAACATATGTTTTTGGTGATCACGATTGGGGAGGAGTACTGTTTAGTAGAGAAGGGCTTTTTGACTGGCGTGTGGCTATGGGGAGATATTTTTATAGTTTTATAAATTTCTTTTTTCTGGATGGGTATAAGATTCTTCCTGTCGCACAAAACTTATTAAGGTTTACGTTTCTTTCTTTAGCGGCAGTTTTACTGTGTTATTATTGGAAATTACCTAAATCTTGTTTTTTGTATTCACTTATTGGGCTGCTTTTTGTTCTTCAACCTTACGTACTTGAACTAGTATGTTTATGGGATAACAATTGCAGTTATCTATATTTTTTTGTGTTAGTAGGCTTTATTTGCTGTGATAACGTTATTAGGCAAAATGGTTGGTTAAAAAGAGTTTTACTTTTCATGTGCTCTATTATTTCTCTTTGGGTCTCGGTTGGTTCCCATGCGTCTACTGTATCTACAATGGCGATTGTTATATTAGGGAGAATAAGTATTGATTTTATATTTTCCGATAAGAATGAAGTTGGCATTAAAGATATTTTATACTCTCACATCTTATCAATATCTGCTGTAGTTAGTGCATGTCTGATCCATGGCGGAGTGTGTTTATACTTAAAGAAAGAGGGTATTCTTATGAGTTTTTACGTGGTTGATCTTTTAAAATTTAGTGATATTCCACACAGAGTACTGGATATTCTAAAGTGTATACCTGATTATTTGTTAAACTATTCTCTTCCATTTTTTCCTACATCTTTTACGTATCTTTTTACAATTCTGTTTTTTATGGCATTGGTGGTAAGTACCATTAAATGTTTTGAAGATAGTGTATCTTTTAGAAAAAAATTATTAACAGTTTCCATTGTAGTAGTAATGTTTTTTTTGATTTTATTGGCTTGTTTTTTATCTAGTTATATTACAAAACGCAACATGCTGTTTTACCCTAGAATAGATTTTTTTGGTATGATGTGTTTTCACATTTTTATTGTTGTTATCATTTTTAATCAAAGAATCAAATTTGTTAAAAACATTGCTCTTGTTATTTGTATTCTGCTTATACACATATCTGCAGTACAAGATTTCTATGTGCAAAAAATATGGAAATTGGGGTTTGATGCTGAGAAAGATCAATGGCAAAGGATTATTTCAAGGATAGAAACAATGCCGGATTATAGAGATACCAAAGATTATCGCGTATTAATGCTTGGAGCAACACGGCCATACGGCGAGTTCTTTTACACCGGTGTAGACGACCCGAAAAGACTACCAAGCTTCTCCTTTGATTCTCATGTAGGAGGCTGGGGTACAAATTCTATAATACCCCTTTTGGTATATACTTGCCATTCGAAATATGGTATATGGCGACAAATACCTCCTGATTGGGCGCCAGATGAATACAACAAACTCAGTAAAGTTATGTCTGAAGAAATAAAAAATGCGGAGGTATTTCCCTCGTCTAAGTCTATAGCAATTAAAGATGATATAATGCTTGTTGTTCTTAATGAAGAAAAGTTATTGCAAGCTCAAAAGTTGTTGGAAAATTGATTTGAAAATGAAGGATAGTTTATCATCTAAAAATAATTGTTAGGATATTATTATAACCATTTTAAGTGTGCCCGCTATTTTGGCATAGAACGAGAGTATTTAATAAAAGTTAAAAAATGAAAAGGTTAGCTGAAATGGTGAATTTACAAAGTTGTATAGTTTAATTTTAGAGTGAAGGGAATTTTTCAAAAAAAATTCTCTTAGCAGTATCGGTGTATATTTGTTGTCCGAGAGACTTTAGACAAACAAAATTAAAGTGGGTTGTTAAGTTTAGTTATTTTTATAAATGTCTCTATACAAAAGAATATTTGGTATAGTGTTATAGTTAAGATTTGAGGAGAGTTAAATAATAGAGCTTTTAGTGTAGGAGCCTAACAAGTAATGTAAAAACAGATTTTTTCTTGAAAATTTATAAAAAGGGCAAACCATGGTATAAAAGATTTTGAGGAAAACTATAAAGATGGAGATTAAGTATCCTTGAACGTTCTCTATTGGAAGGATTGCTAAAGAAGGGAAGTTGAGAGCATTTAAACACAGTGGGTTTGATACACTTAGAGATAAGATTGAAGTGACGGAGATGTGGCGGCGGCGTACACATCCATGGCATGGGCTTTGTGGTTAATGAGATATAAATACATCATCACTTTGTGTTTGATGTGGGTTGGTAGGAATAGAAGGGTATGAAAGGGGCAGATTCATGCAATGTGAATGTGATATTGTTGCTATCAATCTTCTTTTGCTAAGTGTAACTTTGCCAGGTTGATAATAATTTTTTGTTTAAATGGAGAAGATAAGCCTTATAAATAAATTTATAGGTAAATATGACGACAGTATCTGAATATATTTTTGATTTTTTACAAAAAAAAGGTATTAATACAGTATTCATGGTATCCGGTAGTTCTGCTATGTGGCTTACTGATGCGCTAAAGCGTAAAGATAATCTAAAAGCTATTTGTAATCAGCACGAACAAGTATGCGTTATGTCAGCGGATATATATGGCAGACTAAACAACACACCTGGTGTAGCGCTTGTTACCATAGGGCCTGGTGCTACTAATGCAATTACTGGCGTAGCAGGAGCTTGGACTGATTCAAGTCCTCTTATCGTTCTTTCTGGCAATGCAAGTTCGAAGTTACTTAAATATGAACAGGATACTGCTATAAGGCAGCATGGTACACAGAGTCTAGACTTATCTAATATAGTGTCTCACATAACAAAATATTTTGCTGTGATAATGCAGCCAGAAGAAACACGTTATCATGTAGAACGTGCTTACTTTGAAGCTATGGAAGGACGGCGTGGACCTGTTTGGCTTGATGTGCCTGTAGATATTCAAAATAAACAAGTTCCAGAAAATATGGAAAGATTTACTCCTCCTGTTACAAATTATGAGATTATTGATACAGTTACAATCAACAGACTGTTATCAAATAGCAAAAAGCCACTTATAATTGCTGGAGGAGGCGCGACACAAAATGAAATTACTACATTAAGCCACACTTTCTCTATTCCGGTGGTTACATCTAGGATGGGTATAGATAATATTGTATCATCTGATTCTCTTTTCGTTGGACGTCCTGGCGCTTATGGAGATCGAGCTTCACATTTTGCTATTCAGCAGTGCGATTTGCTTTTGATACTGGGTTGTCGTTTATCGGTTTCTACCATCGGGTATTACCCGGTCAGATTAGGTTTAAATGCGATTAAAGTTCAAGTCGATGTAGATGCCAAAGAACTAGCCAAGACAGATGTTCCTGTTGATTACAAATTTTGTACAACTGTAGGTAAGTTTGTAGAAGCAGTTAAAAATATAAAATTAGATCTAAATCTAAAAGAATGGATAGAACATTGCACAGAAATGCGAGTCAAGTATCCAGTCGTATTAGAAGAATACAAAAATAGAAACCCGCTGAATGCATATTATTTTACTCACTTGTTATCTGAACTTGTTCCAGACAACACAGTAATTACCGTTGATACCGGTAGCGTTAGTAATATTGTTTCGCAAACGTGGAACTTAAAAAAAGGGCAGCGATATTTTATTTCAGGTGGTCTTGCTTGCATGGGATTTTGGGCAGGAGCAATAGGTTGTCTTGACAAGCCGGCGATAGCATTAACAGGTGATGGTGCGTGTGCAATGAATATACAAGAATTTGCCACACTAAAATATTACAGATTGCCAATTAAAGTATTTGTGTATCAAAATAATGGATATATGTTAATTCGTCATAATCAGCATAACTATATGAATGACAGATTCCTTGGTGTAGGACCCGATAGTGGAGTTCAAACACCTGATTATTGCAAGGTAGCGGGAGCGTTCGGTCTTCCATCTGTTCGGATCCATGCCGATGACGATATTCAAAATAAAATAAATGAAGTGTTAACTACAAAAGGGCCTGTAATTTGCGAGGTAATGTTGGAAAATTTTGGAGAAATATCTCCTCGTATTGCGTCACGAGTTATGCCAGATGGTAGTCTTAAAGCCTGTGAGTTTGATGATTTATTTCCATTTTTATAAAAGGAAGGACAACTGCAACGATGAGTATAAAGAAAGCCAGTCAGAAAAATAAAGAATTCTATAAAAGGAAAAAAATTTTTGTGACCGGGCATACAGGTTTTAAAGGAGCGTGGCTTATAGCAGTGCTCCATGAAGTCGATGCAGATACTATGGGTTATGCGCTTGCAGCTGAACCGGGATCTTTGTTTGAGAAAATTGATGGGAGCTCACTAATAAAGAGTGTCATTGGCGATGTAAGAGACTTTAATAAATTAAAAGAAGCGCTATGTAGCTTTAATCCTGAGATTGTGATTCATTTAGCGGCTCAAGCGAATGTAAATGATTGCTTTAATAATCCAAAATATACTTACGAAACGAATTTAATGGGAACCGTTAATTTGTTTGAGGCTATTCGTGCTTGCGAAAGTGTTAAAAGCGTTTTAGTAGTCACAACAGATAAAGTCTATGAAAATAGGGGAGACGGAGGAGCGTATAATGAAAAAGATAAACTTGGCGGAATTGAGCCATATTCAAGCAGTAAAGCATGTATGGAATTTATTACCGATACTTACAAACACTCTTATTTGCTAACAGATAAAAGGCATGTTGGTGTTTCAACAGCTAGGGCAAGCAATGTAATTGGAGGTGGGGACCACGTTCAAGCACGACTAATCCCATCAATCCTTAATTCATTTGTGCGAAACAAAGCTGTAGAGCTGCGAAATCCCGATCAGTTTCGACCATGGCAATCGGTATTAGATGCGTTGAATGGATATCTCTCTATTGCTAGATTGACATATGAAGCACCGGAAAGATATTCAAGTCAATGGAACATAGGTCCATTAAAAAAAGGAATACGAACAGTTCTTGAAGTTGTAAGAAAAATGCAACACTATTATTACAAACGAGATGTCGGTTATGTGAAAACCAAGACTTTTAGTGTAGTTGAATCTAAAACATTAGGATTGGATATAACAAAATCATTAGAGCAACTTGATTGGGAACCGGAATTATCCCTAGATCAGATGTTGCGTGACTTGGTTGAATTTTTTAAACAACAACAGGTAGGAGAGTCTGAACAAAGTATTCTAATGAAGCAAATACGCAAATTTTTTTGATTGGATATGAGGGGCTAACATGGAGAAGAAGAATTACTCAAATAAGTCTGCAGTCCTTTTTGACAAGGTAACCAAAGATTACGACGAAGAGAAGCGCAGGTCTCTTAAGCTGTCAAAATCTTTTGACATAAAGTTATTTTATAAGTATAAATGTAAGATTGTTAAGAATATTTATGCAAACTTCCTTGTTTTTACGGATGTGGCATTTCAGAGGAGTCGTTGAAAGTGGCAAGAACACAATATTGTTATTGTAAATTTGATTGCATTAATATTTCTAGTGATATTGAAAGCATGTTATCTTGGTTGTCGTTGGGAGCTCAGTATTATTGTTTGGGAGAGAAATTTTAAACTATGCCAATATCCATATCTTCTACAAATTTTCAAGGACTCGCGTTAATAACAGCGCATCATTTTAATGATGGTGCTTTCTTTCTAACAAAGTATTACCGAAAGACTGATTTTGAGCGATATGGACTACCATGTGATTATACCGAAAGTAGTGTTATTTCATATAAAAAAGGAACACTTCGTGGATTGCATTATCAAAACCAGCCTTCGCAAGCTAAATTAATATATATTATATCTGGCTCAATTTTTTTAGTTGCATTAGATTTGAGATATAATTTGACTACTTTTGGTCACTATCAAAGCTGGATATTTAATGCAAATGAGAATAAAGCTATATTTTTCCCTGAGCTGGTTGCTATGGGCATTCTTGCATTACAAGATACAATTATCTCGTTTAATTGTACAGGTGAGTATATATCGGAAAAATGCAGTGGAATAATTTGGAGTGACAGGGAGTTAAATATCCCATGGCCGATTGATAGGGTAAAAAGCCCTATTTTATTATCAGAAAAAGATAAAAACTTGCAGACATTTAAAGAGTATAAAAAAATAGGGCTCATTAATATAGCAAATTGAACTTGCAGTATTTTACAGTGTGTTGTAAATTGTAGGTTTTGGTGAAATATATCGAGTTGAGAAAATGAGAGAAGCTATGATAATTATCAAGGTGTTGCCATTTGATAGAAAAAGGGAGGGGATGATTAATGTCATTAGAAAATCGTGTTTGTTTGCTTGATTGTACTTTGCGTGACGGAGGTCAGGGTATAGAAATTGCTGCAAAAAAAGGATATGATAGAACATTTTCGCAAACAGAAAGAACTAGAATGACAGAATTGCTTGAAAAATCAAATATTGAATATATAGAAGTCGGGGTAGTGAAGAATTCAATTGATGATCTTCATAAATATTCCATCTATAAGTCTATTGAGGATGTATCAAATTCCATTCCGCAAAAAACTGTAAAGTCCTCAGAATATGCAGCAATGTTTGTAGGTCCGGACACTCCATATGGAGATTTGCCAGAATATAAAGAAGGAATGTGTGAATGTATACGAGTAATGCTTAGGTATTCAGAGTTAAAAAAATCATTGGACTTTTGCAAGGTATTGTCAAAAAAGGGATATAAAGTTTTTGTGCAACCCACAGTAACTGCGCGTTTTACAAATGATGATTTAAATTTAGTTTTAGATGCCGCAAACGACATAAACGCTCATGCTGTATATTTTGTTGACTCTTACGGCTTCTTCAATAGTGATGATATTAAACAGTATTTTGAGCTTTTTGACAAAAAACTTAACAAAGGGATAAAGGTTGGTTTTCACGCGCACAACAACTTAAGTCTTGCTTTACCAAATGCAATGGAGTTGCTAAATATTGAATCAGAGCGAAAAATTATTATCGACTCCTGTTTGCTTGGTATGGGGCAGGGCGCAGGCAATCTTCAAACTGAACTGATAAGTATATATTTGAATGAAAATTATGGTAAAGAGTACGATTATTGTGCTATACTTGATGCATGTGAATTAATAGACAAATTTTCTGATGAGATGCTTCGTGGAAACTCACTTAAAACAACCATTCCCGCAGTATGCAAAGTTGCTTATCAAAATTCGTATGAATTGCGAGATAATTTAAAGTTTTCGTACTCAGATATTTATCGTATATTAAGCGATATTCCAGATGAAATTTTAGAAATTAAATATAGATTCACACAAAATGACCTAAAAAAACTAATCGAATATTTTAGAACAAAATGAAAATTTCTGATTATATAATTGATTATCTTATTAAACAAGGCGTAAGTCATATTTTTGGCATACCAGGAAGTGTTGTTCTTGATTTTGTTAACTCCGCAAGCAAAAGAGAAGAAATTAAGCTTCATTTAAATTTTCATGAACAGTGCTCAGCGTATGCAGCAGTTGGATTTTCACAAGTAAGCGGAAAATTATGCGTTGCTTATTCAACAAAGGGTCCGGGACTGACAAATATGATTACAGCAATAGCTGATGCATATTATGATTCGATACCTTCAATATTTATTACAAGTCACTCTAAAAAATTCTTTACTTCTAATAAACGTTCCATTGCAAAACAAGAATTTGATTCCATAGAACTTGTTAAACAGATTACTAAATATTCTGTTCGTATTGAATCGTGTGAAATGGTAAAAGAAGCACTTGAATATACTTGTAATATTGCAATAACCAAACGCCCAGGACCTGTTTTTCTTGATTTTCTCTCAGGAGTGTTTAGCAATGAAATTTAAATCACTTATTTATGAAATAAATGAAAATTTATCAAATTCTAAACGCCCTGTAATCCTTATCGGCGATGGGATTAGGCAATCGGGTACAATCGACGATTTTCTTGGATTAGCAAAGAAAATTGAAATTCCTGTTTTGTCTAGTCGATTTGCTCAGGATATAATTTCTGCTGCAGAAAATTTTTACGGATATATTGGCTCTCATGGAACACGTTATTCTAACAGGATTCTTTATGAGTCGGACACTATCATTTCTATTGGCAATCGGCTTGATTTTGAGCCAACATCTGCAACATTCGGCAGTATAGCAGAAAAGATAAAGATACGCATAGATTGCGATAAAAACGAATTCTCGGACAAGTTGCCAAACTGCAAGAGTTTTTTATACGATTTACGCGAAATAATGCCGGAGTTAGCGCAAAATATATCTTCACACAGTAAAAAAAGTTGGAATAAATTTTGTAACGAATTGAAAACAGAACTATTTGCAAGCGACATAGCTTACCCATTAACAGCAATAACAAAAATCCTGCAAAGTATTTCAAAAGACTCAATTATTGTAAGTGATGTAGGTAATAATGAGCTATATCTATGCCGTGCTTACGAATATGTTCAAATAAAAAATCGTAAGATTCATTCAAAGTCATTCGGCACAGTAGGCAGTTCTTTACCTAAAGCAATTGGTGCTTATTATGCCAAAAATGTACCTGTAATTTGCTTTACTGGTGATCAAGGGCTAATGTTTAACAGTCAAGAACTCCAGTTTATTATGGCAAACAAATTACCAATAAGTATAATATTAATCAATAACCAATCTCTAAATATGATAAAGGACGAACAGACGAGAAGAAAAATAGATTTTATTCATTCAACAATAGAATCGGGATACTCAGTGCCAAATTTTGAGAAAGTTGTACGTGCTTATGGAATGATGCATCATTATATGTATGAAGACCGAACAGATTTTAGTGATGTATTAAAGTTAGGAATGGTGCTGATTGAAGTAGTTGCTGAACCTGATGAATATAAAAATCCGTATTTGCCAAAAGGTAATAAATGTTGGGACTTTGTAACAAAATGAAAAAATCAAATTTTTTATCCAACAGAATAATTCGAGAAGATATGGATGACATATATGCAAGGTATAATTTTTGGGAACGACTAAATAACAAAACTGTAATGGTAACAGGTTCGTATGGAATGTTGGCTTCTTACTTTGTATATTTCTTAATTTATCTGAATGAAGTTAAAGGATTAAATATAAAAATAATTTCACTTTCAAGAAATGAGGACAAATTCTATAAGAGGTTTGGTGTTTATGCCGAGCGCGAATATTTAACAAACCTCACTGACGATATAAACAAACCATTTAATATAGCATGTGAAATTGATTTTATTATCCACGCTGCAAGTTTGGCAGATCTTCAAGATTGCAGTACAAACCCTATAGGTGTTGCTTTACCAAATGTGTTAGGAACGTACAATTTATTGGAACTTGCTAATGAAAAAAATGTTGAAAGTTTTTTGTTTTTCAGCTCTATAGCCATTTACGGCGAGACAAGTAAAAATATAGTTTCTGAAAAAGACTATGGGGTAATCGACCCTCTTGATATTTTCTCTTCGTACAGCGAGTCTAAAAAAATGGGAGAAACTTTGCTTAATTGCTATTTAAATCAGTATTGTATACCTGTAAAGATAGTCCGTTTTTTTTGCGGAATAGGTCCAACGCTGGATTTAGAGCATGGGAACAACGCTTTATGCGATTTTTGCAGAAATGCGTTAAACGGTCAAAATATAGAAATAAAAAGCGAAGGTTTAGCAAAACGCTCATATTGTTATATTGCAGACACTACTGCAGCGGAATTTAAAGTTTTGCTTGATGGGAATAATGAAGCATATAACGTTTGCAATACTGATGAATTTATATCAATCAGAGAGTTGGCTGAACTTATAGCAAATATTGTCGATTGTAATGTAATAAGTACGCATTACGATGAAAAACACATTGAACCTCCAAGATACTCAAATTATAACAACAGTAAACTGCGCAAACTCGGTTGGGAATGTAAATATTCAATTGAAAATGGATTCAGACGAATTATACAAAGTCACCTTGAAAAATAATATTAACTCTAGACCCGATGTGAATGGAAATGATAAACTGATAAGTATGAGGATAAAAGGATGAATAAGCATCCAGTGTTTGAGATATATGAAAGGAACGGACGAGTATAGAGATAGTACTCAGTGTAACGAAGCAACTTTATATTAATAAGGAGATAAATTAAGATAGCTATTTTTCTATTGAAGCGTCAAATAATATTAATATATATAAAAATTAGATTTTTCTATAATAAGTTCAGATAGTAGAGTTATTTTTATGAATGTTAGAAACAAAAAAATTAATATTTTAATTCCCTGTTATAATGAGGAAGGCAATATCCTGGATATATATAATACTGTAAAAGATATTTTGGATAAAAAGTTGCCTTCTTATAATTATGAGATAATATTTATTGACAACTTTTCGACAGATACTACTCGTATTTTAATTCGTAACATCTGTGACAGAGACCCCAAAGTAAAGGCAATCTTTAACATACGAAATTTTGGTTCTGCAACCTCTTCATACTACGGCATTTGTCAAACAACCGGTGATTGTACCATTTTGTTATCTGCTGATTTTCAGGAGCCGATTGAACTAATTTCAACCTTTGTCAACGAATGGGAAAAGGGCTATAAGCTTGTTATTGGCATAAAACATAAAAGCAAAGAAAACCCAATAAAACGACAGTTGCGGACTCTTTACTATAAGTTATTTAAAAAAATATCTGAAAATGTGGATCAAATAGAACATTTTGATGGGTTTGGGTTATATGATAAATCATTTGTTGATGTAATGCGTAATTTACATGAACCGACCCCATATATAAAGACTATTGTTGCAGAATTCGGGTCTAAACATAAATATGTTTATTACACTCAGCAAAGAAGAAAGAGTGGCAAGTCTCATATAAGTTGGTATACGTTGTACGATGATGCAATGCTGACTTTCACAACTTACACAAAAATTGGTCCACGTATTGCTGTTTTGGTTGGATTTATTATTTCAATTATTTCATTTGGTCTCTTTTTTTTGTATTTAATAATTAAGTTAATATACTGGGACTTGTTCATAATTGGACAAGCTCTTTTAATAATAGGAATGGTTTTTTTAGGTGCATTACAACTTTTTTTTATCGGACTGCTTGGCGAATATGTTATGTCAATCAACGCTCGTGTAATGAACCGACCCCTTGTTATTGAGGAAGAAAGAATAAATTTTGAGGAATAGTCCATGAAAAAACTTGTTATTACTGGAGCAACAAGTATGATTGGGTTTGCTCTTGCAAAATGTGCAGTAAGTCTGGGTATGGAAGTTTTATGTATTGTTAGAAAAAGCTCTAAAAGTTAAATTTAAAAATGTTGTAAATCCAAATTATATTCGCTCATCGTCAACGAATGCATCTCTAAATACCGATAAAGTTAAGAAGCTTGGGTGGAGACAGAAAATTCATATAGAGGAAGGATTTAAACGTATGATTAAAAGTTATAGATAAATTCACCTGACTTGACCGTTTTAAGGAAAAAGTAAGATTTTATTCATAAAAAAGTCAGTTAGAGGCAATACAAACTGTCAAGTCAAGTGAATTTGTCAGTTTAGTAGAGCTTCAATGGTCAAAGTGGAAAAACAAAATGAAAAAGATTGAAAAAGTTAAATTGATTAAACTAAAAGTTTTTGGTGATACAAGAGGGGCTTTAATTTCTTTAGAGCAATATAAAGATATTCCTTTCGGTATTAAAAGAGTCTATTATATTTTTGATACAAAAAGAGATACACCGAGAGGGTTTCATGCACATAAAACTTTAGAACAAGTACTTATATGTGTAAATGGGTCTTGCAAGATAAAAGTTGATGACGGTAAAAATGTTGATATTTTTGATCTTTGTAGTCAAAATGTAGGATTATATATAGGCACAATGGTATGGCGTGAAATGTTTGCTTTTTCACAAGGATGTGTATTGCTTGTTTTGGCCAGCCGATATTATGATCCTAAAGAATATATAAAAGACTATAATGAGTTTTTAAGAAGTGTAAGCTGTACTAATAGAGAGTGAGTATGATAAAATTTTTAGATTTATATAAAATAAATCAACGATATAGAAATGAAATTGATACAACGATAAAACGAGTGCTTGACAGTGGGTGGTATTTGTCAGGCAAAGAAAATGAAAATTTTTGTAAAAATTTTGCAGATTATTGTGGAGTTAAGTATTGTATAGGTGTTGCTAATGGATTAGATGCTTTAAATATTATTATTAAAGCGTATGGTTTTAGTACTGGAGACGAAATTATTGTACCCGCAAATACTTATATAGCTTCAATTCTTGCAATTTCTCAAAACGGTTGTGCTCCAATTTTAGTTGAGCCGAATATAGATACATATACTATTGATCCAGATTTAATAGAAGAAAAAATAACATCAAAAACCAAAGCAATAATGGTGGTACATTTATATGGACAAGTCGTTGTGATGGACAAGATTTGGCATTTGTCAAAAGAGTATAATTTAAAAATTATAGAAGATTCAGCTCAAGCGCATGGAGCAATGTATAATGGAAAACGAACAGGGAATTTAGGCGATGCAAGTGGTTTTTCTTTTTACCCAAGTAAAGACTTGGGTGCATTAGGCGATGGTGGGGCAATAACAACGAATGATAAAGATCTGTATGAAAAAGTAAAAGCTATTGCTAATTATGGTTCATACGTAAAGTACCATAATATATATAAAGGTATGAACTCACGCCTTGATGAAATTCAAGCAGCTGTTTTAAATGTAAAACTTAAGTTTTTAGATGAAGATAATAAAACAAGAAGAAAAATAGCTAAGTTTTATATAGAAAATATCAAAAGTCCTAACATTGTAACGCCAAAAGTAAATAATGAAGATTCTCACGTGTGGCATGTGTTTGTAATAAGGACAAAAAGGAGAAATGAATTGCGTAAGTATCTTGAGGATAATGGTGTTCAAACAGTAATACATTATCCAATACCTCCTCATAAACAGGTGGCATATAAAGAATGGAATAATTTGTCGTTTCCTGTAACAGAAAAGATACATAATGAAGTGTTATCTTTACCAATAAGTCCTGTTATGACAAAAGAAGAAGTACGAAAAGTAGTAGAGTTAGTAAATATATGGGAATAATAATTTATTGTTAATAAAATTTAGGAGCGTATTATATATAAATGATACATAAACTTGCTGACGTCCTTTCAAGCAATATAGGTAATGGAACAAGAATTTGGCAATTTTGTGTTGTTTTGCCAGGAGCAAAAATCGGCGCAAATTGTAACATATGTGCAAGTGTTTTTATAGAAAATGAAGTTGTGATAGGCAATAATGTTACTGTTAAGTGTGGAGTACAATTATGGGATGGAACAATTATAGAAGATAATGTTTTTATTGGACCTAACACTACTTTTTGTAATGATAAACATCCAAAACCTGGAAACAAAAATTTCAAGAAGGAAGGCGTTGTAGTAAAAGAAGGAGCATCTATAGGTGCTAATGCTACTATTTTGCCAGGAATTGTAATAGGGAAAAATGCTGTTATAGGTGCTGGTGCAGTGGTAGTAAAAGACGTTAAAGATAATGCTATTGTTATTGGAAATCCTGCAAAAGTTGTTACAAAAAAATGAAAGATTATATATCTTTTCTCTAAATGGATATTATTGTGGCAAAAATATTTTTGAGTTTTTTTAATGGAATACAAGATTATGAAAGAAATAATAAAATTCCATCTTTTTATGAAAGTTTTATAAATGGTTTAAAAAATTTTGGCAATGATGTCTTTGCGTATTATGACAATGCTTGGCATAAAGAATTTAAATCAATTCCAGAAAAATTGTTAAAAGAGATAAAAGTTTTTAATCCAGATATTATTATATTATTTAACAATTATTTTTATGATGTTTCTGGATACTTTGAGTGTCCTATTATAATTTTTGAAGTAGATAGCCCTATATATTTTTGGAATAAAGACAAAATTGTATCTAACCCGAATAGATATAAGTTTTTTGTTTGTCAAACTGAAAGTTTAGAATATATTAGTAATGTTTTTGATGTTTCAAAAAAGAATATTGTTAAAGTTCCTTTTTTTACAGAGGTGAAGGCAAAAAATATTCCTCAAGCACATAATATATCTTTTATAGGTACGTTTTTCCATTATGGGATTTTTGTAAACGAGTTTATGTTAAATAATCCAGAAAAAGATGATATAAACCAGATGCAAAAAGTATTTGAGTATATATTGAAAAATCCCTTTATAACGGAAAAAGGTATTATTGATAAGTTAAATATAACTTCAATCAAGATAACTAAATGTTTAGATATAGAACGCATTGTTGGATTCTTGAGTTCAAAAAATAGAATAAAAGTTCTGTCTGCAGTTGCTGATTTAGGCTTAAAGTTGTATGGAACAAGAACGTGGTTAACCGAACTTAATTTTTATCCGGAGATTGCGTTTTCGTACGATACTAAACAAATTTGTTCAACAGAAGAGCAAGAGGAAGTTTATAATGCATCAAAGTTGTCTATTAGTATTTCTCATATCCAAGCACAATCAGGCTTCCCTTGGAGAATTTGTGATATTATGGCATCTAATTCTTGTTTAGTGTCGGACTATCATCTAAATTTTGAAAGCAGTTTCCCTGGTGTAAAAATTCCTACCTTTAATAATCCTTACGAAGCAAGAGAAGTTTGCAAAAAACTTTTGCAGGAAAAGAATATGCGAAAAGATATTGTTTTGAGTTGTCAAGAGATAATAAATAAAAAATTTAGGTTTAAAAATATTTTGGGCATTATGGAGTATTTTTTAGACACTAAATTAAAAACAGAAAAGATAGGAACAGCAAAAATTTTGAATGAGCAACGTTTTTTGCAAAAACTGAAAGAGAATAATATTGGGGCTGGGCATAAAAGAGTAAATTTTATTGAGAAGTTAAAAATGAAAAAGAGAATTAAAATGCTTGGATATTTATTCTTTTTGATGTTAGGACAAATTCCAATACTTGATTTGCTTATTAATAGAAAAACAAGAGAAAGATTATATGGAAAGATCAGAAAGTATTATCGCTAGTGCTTAAGTTGAGCGAGTGTTTGATTCTTGATCAAATAAATAGTTTAACAACAGAGTCAAAAAGTCACAAGGGGATAAAATGATCAAAAACAGAAAAAATGTTACAAATTTTTTTGAAAGTATACTGTGTATAAAAAATGAAGATATTTATAAAGTAATAGGGATTTTTGGTATAAGAATTGAAATTAAAATTAAACATAAAGAAATTTTGAAATTTTTTGTAGGTCTTAAGCAAAATATTGATACTCTTAAACAGCAGCAAATGCAGCAGCAAATGCAGCAGCAAATGCAGCAACAAATGCAGCAACAAAGTTTATTACTACAACAATTGTTGTTTTATATTGAGAAAGAAAATGAGGATAAAAAATAGTTTATGTATCCAACTAATTATAGGAATAAAGAAAAGCTAGTAACAGTCTTTATGCCGGTATATAACAAAGAGCTCTATATTGCCTGTGCCTTGGATTCTGTTTTAGCTCAAGAAGTTAATTTTGGATATGAAATTTTTATTATCGATGATTGTTCTACGGACAATAGTACAAAAATAATACAAGAATATATTGGAAAGTATCCTGACAAAATAAAGTTTATACAGAATGAAAAAAACTTAAAGCTACTTGCTACTGCAACAAAAGGATATGAGCTTATAAAAACTAAATATTGGACTGTTTTAGATCCAGACGATTATTGGCTAGGTACTACAAAAATGCAGTCAGCAATAAATTATCTTGAAGCTCATCCAGCATTTACTGGATATGCAACAAACACATATTTGGATGATGGGAAAAAAGAAAAATTGCCCATGTTTGGTGACAAAAATATGGATTATGATTTTTACACCTGCGGCATATATATTGCACATACATCTGGCTCTTTTTTTAGAAATGTTTTTACGCAAGAGGAAATAGACACAATAAAAGAGTATCTTAATACAAAATTTGAAAGTTCTTTTAGAGGAGATTCTTTTCGAAATTTTTATCACCTTCGAAAAGGTAAGATACATTTTGAGAACAAGTTAGAAAGTGTTTACCGTATGCTAGAATCTGGAATTTATGGTGGACTTACTAATTTAGGAAGAAACTTTTTGAATCTAAAGTTTTTTTATATAATGTTTATTTATTTTCAACAAGAAAATACTAACATGTTTTTAAATACGAGTTGGTTTTATATTAATAAAATATTTTTTGTTGGTTACAAAACACTTAAGTTGTTAACAGATGTGGACAAAGATAGTATAAATGACATATCAAAGATAGTAGAAAAAGTTATTAAATACAAAAATGAATTTGGTCTTTTATTTGATCCATCAGTTAGTAAAAATTTTTGTTTTTATTTGCCTTCACATGATGTTTGTGAATATGCAGAACTATTTGTTGCGCTTTCAAAATATTTATCCGAACAACTTGGCTTCGATGTATACTACATTGATTATAAAGATGGATTTGCTATTAGACAATTAAAAAATTCAGAAGTAAAATTTATATATTACACAGATGGGATGGAAGTTGTGGAGCAAAATATACCATTTAATATTATTTTACCTGCCACTCTTGCATTTCAAGTGCCTAGATTAAAAAATGCATTATCTAAAGTTGTTTTTTTATTTGAGCATTATAAATTTGAGAATTTGGCTAAGATGCAAGTTGTAGTTGATGAGAATCAATCAAAATTATTTTTATTATTAAAGTGTTTTGTATGGATATTTGAAGTGATAAAAAGGTTTTGATTAAGTTGTTATTATTAAGGAAGGCGTAAATGATTGAGCAAGAAAGTTTAATGCTAAAGCGATCAATATCCAAAAATCCAAATAAAAAGCTAAGTCTTTTAGTTATAGGTGGAGGGTATGTAGGGTTAACTATGGCAGTATGTTTTGCAGATATTGGATGTAATGTTGTTTGTGTTGACAAACAAAAAGCAAAAATAGATAGTCTTTCTAAAGGCAAATTAACAATATTTGAAAAAGACCTAGATAGGTTGCTTGTTAAGAATTTAAAGTCTAAAAGATTAGAGTTTAAATTGCTCGTTAATAGTGGTGATATAGAAAGCAGTGACATCA
>JAISBM010000017.1 GCA_031266185.1 Endomicrobium sp.
ACATGTCCTTGTAACAAATAAATATTTATCAGAGATGAAAGAATTTAATGAGAAAATAAGAACATTTAACAAAATGTATATAAATGATATCCCGTTGTTAGTGGTGTAGATGAAGTTTAAATGATTTAATATGAATAATGCTGGTATGGAAGTTTGCATGGTTTGTTCACTTGGGTAATATGTGCCATATAGGTCTTTATATCAAATTGGTGACAAATAAGTACTTATCAGATATAAAAGAGTTTGAAGAAAAGAGTGGCTTTTTGAAAATATGTCACAAAATGTATTTAAATGATGTTGACATGGTTATAGTTTACTATATTATGGTTAAGTCCAACTCTTTTTTGATTGTTTTCTCAACTTTACTTAACACTTTCAAACTTGCAAGCTATAACATGGAAAGTACTATTGTTTTTCTATCTTTTATTATATATATTTCCATGTATACTTTTATTGTTTTTTTTATTAACATCTCAAATGTACTAAATGAGCGGACTGGTATCAGTTTAATGTAGAATATTTAACTAAGGATATTGTAACATTTCACAATTGTTTTTGACAAAAATCAACAATGCTAAATGGTGACTTTTCACTTTCTTATTGACTCTCCCAAAATTTCTGCCATATCTTTAGGTAAAGGCGCTGTAAAAGTAATTTCTTTTGAAGTTCTTGGATGAGTAAACGTTATATTATAAGCGTGTAACATTTGTCTTGTATACCTTCTACCATTTATTGTATCTGGACCACCATATTGAAAGTCTCCTACAACTGGATGGTTTATATATTTCATATGGCTTCTTATCTGATGAGTTCTCCCAGTAATAATCCTTACCTCCAAGAGACTATAACCGCCTTTCCTAGAAATAACTTTAAACTCTGTTATTGCCATCTTTTTTGCCAAAGAATTTACCGATATCAATTTTCTATTCTGTGGCGATCTCCCAAGAGGAGCTTCTATACGACCTCTGTTTTCAACAATTGTTCCTTTTACTGCCGCATAATATATTTTTTTCACAGCTCTATTTTGCAATTGTTTAGAAATACTCATTTTAGACTTTTCATTTTTAGCAAAAACTATAAGCCCTGAAGTGTCTTTATCAAGCCTATGAACTAAATAAGGATTATATTTCCCCTTTGAATGAGCAACTATTGCGTTAAGAAGAGTTCCAGAAATATGCCCGTATGATGGATGTACTACAATACCAGGTTGCTTGTTTATTATTACTATATCGTTATCTTCATATACAATATCAAGTTTTATATTTTCTGGGTCTATTTGAACAATTTTTTCTTTTCCAAATTCAAGTGCAATAATATCGTTATGCTTTAATTTGTAGCTTGGCAAAACAGGCTTACCATTTACAAAAATTTTCTGTTCTCCTGCAACTTTTTGAAAGTATGAACGCGAATAATCTTTATACACAGAAGCTAAATAAGAATCCACTCTTTCTCTTTCAAGTCTTTCGTAGTATAGCTTTTCTTGCATATATAAATACTCCAATTATTAACAAAATTATAGATATATTTTGAGAAATTGATAGTCCAAAATATTGCATACCTCTATCATCACCTCTAAAACATTCCACTATAAACCTTAAAATAGCATATAAGATTAAATAAGCAGCAAAAATATTTCCAACTTCTCTTTGTTTTTTTGCATAGAAAAATAATATAAGAAATATACAAAAGTTCCCTAAAGACTCGTAAAGTTGTGTTGGATGTAAATGCTCACCTAAAACTGCTAAAGATTGTTTATCTTTAAAAACAACAGCCCAAGGCAAGTTAGCTTCTTTACCATAACAACATCCCGCAAAAAAGCATCCTATCCTACCTATAGAATGTCCTAAAGCAAGAGCTGGAGCAAAAAAATCGCCAAGATATAAAACCCGCATATTTTTAACCTTACAATATGTTATTGCAAAAATAGCTACAGCTACAAATCCACCATAATATACTAATCCGCCTTGCCAAACTTTAAAAACATCTAAAGGATTATCAACATATTCTTTTATATTTGTAAAAATATAAAAAATCCTAGCACCAACAATACCAAAAACTATCAAATATAATAAAAAAGAGTAAAGCTCATCTTGAGAAAAAATTTTTGATTTTGATTTATTTAAAGAATAAAAAAGATAATAAATCGAAACAGTAAAAGCTAAAGCTACAAAAAATCCGTATGAAAATATTTTAAAATTACCAAAACTAAAAAGAATTGGGTACATAATCTATACCTTTATTGTCTATTACTTAAGTATAAGAATATCAAAAACCAGAATACAAACAGCTATAAAAATGCAAGAATCTGCAACATTAAAAGAAGGCCATCTTAAAGAACCAATTCCAAAATCTAAAAAATCTACAACTGCTCCCCTAAATATTCTATCTATAAGATTGCCCACCCCACCTGAAAGTATAAGACAACACGAATACTGCCATATTTTGTTCATTTTATTCCAAGATTTACAAAAAAACATAACCATAAAAGTTAAAGCAATAAATATTATTAAAGAAAATGTAAAATTTTGACCTTGGAACATACTAAAAGCTGTACCTGTATTTCTAATATTTACAATATTAAAAAAATCAAAAAAAGATATTATGTTCACAAAATGCCCATAATTAATAAACGTACTCACAAGATACTTTGTGATTTGATCTATAGCAAGTAAAAGTATGCACAAAATAATAGGTTTTTTCATTTTATCAACCCTGAACATCTAGGACATAAACCTTCAACCACATTATTTATATGCCTCCAACACCTTGCACATTTTTCATAGTCTGACTTTTTTGCTTTTACAACTAACTCGTCTCCACTATTTGATTGTTTAAGACTTATATCCCAACTACCTAAAACTAAGCTTACAAGATTTTTATCTTTAAAAAAATCTAAATATTTTTTACCATAAGTTATCTCTAAAGCAGCCTCTAAATTTGAACCTATAATTTTATCTTGTCTTAACTTTTCATAAACAGACAAGACTTCCCTTCTTACGTCAAGAATTTTATTCCATTTATCCAATATTTCAGCCTGAAGAATAAATTTACTATTCTCTACAGGAAAATCTGAAAGAAAAACCGACTCAGGCAAAGAAGAATCTATTTTTTTTAGTTCTTTAAAAGCTTCTTCACAAGTAAAAGATAGAATAGGAGCCACTAGCCTTATTATAACCGAACATATTATAAACATAGCAGACTGCGCACTTATTCTTTCTATACTATCTTTTTTATTACAATATAAAACATCTTTAAGAGCGTCTAAATAAAATCCACTTAAAAAGATAGTACAAAAATTATTAATTGCTGTAGCTGCTTTATGAAACTCATAAGTTTCATAAGAAGACGAAACCACAGAAATTAAATGTTGTAACTTACTAAGAGCGTATGTATCTATTTCTTGCATATCTTTAAATGCCAAAGATTTATCTAACTTAAAATCTCCTAAATTCCCAAGCAAAAATCTTAAAGTATTTCTAACTTTTCTATAGCTATCACTTAACCCTTTTATAATCTCATCAGATATTCTAATATCTTCCTTATAATCACTTGAAGCTATCCATAAACGTACAACATCTGCACCATATTTATTTATTAATTGTTCACTAGAAACAACATTGCCTACAGACTTAGACATTTTTTTACCTTGTCCGTCTACACTAAAACCATTTGTTAAAACGTTTCTATAAGGAGCAAGCCCTTTAAGAGCAACAGATGGGATCATAGACGTTTGAAACCACCCACGATGTTGATCGCTACCTTCAAGATACAAATCTGCAGGAAACTCCAAATCTTTATAATTTCCACTTGATAAAACAGCTTCATAAGAAACGCCTGCATCAAACCAAACGTCAAGAATATCTTGTTCTTTTTTAAATACAGAAGAACTACAAACAGAACATTTTGCATTTATACCATTTAAAAGTTCTTCTTCAGACATTTCAAACCATGAATCTGACCCTTTTTGTCCAAAAAGAGTTGATACTTTATTTATAACTTTAGGATCAACAAGTGGCTCTCCACATTCCTTACAATAAAAGACCGGAATTGGCACTCCCCATAAACGTTGTCGACTTAAACACCAATCAGGGCGACTATCCAACATAGAATTAATTCTATTTTCACTGTATTTTGGTATCCAATTTACATCTTTAACACAGCCCAACAACTTCTTTCTCAACTCATTGTGATCTACAGACAAAAACCATTGAGGAGTAGCTCTAAAAATTATTGGCTTCTTACATCTCCAACAGTGAGGATAAGAATGTTCCATTTTAACTTTTGCAAGAATTTTACCCTCTTTTTCAAGCTTTTCAATAATTATTGGATTAGCTTTAAAAATATGAATGTTTTCCAATTCTGGAACTTGCTTCGTATACAATCCTTTACCGTTAATAGGAGACAAAATTTCTAAACCATATTCTAATCCTGCGTGATAATCTTCTGGACCATGTCCAGGAGCAATATGCACTATACCAGTACCGTCTTCCATACTTACAAATTCTGCAACAATACCTTGAGATTGTCTATATTCAAGCAAAGGGTTTTGACATTTTATATTCACAAAATCAATCCCTTTAGATTCCATAAGTATTTTATAATCAACTGCTTCTATTTTATTTTTAACATTTTCTATTAACGCTTTTGCAACTATAAGATTTTCATCTCTACCATCTTGTATTTTATAAACAACTGCTGCATATTCAGACTTTTCACTAAAAGCTAAAGCAACATTTGAAGGAAGCGTCCAAGGTGTTGTTGTCCAAATCAAAACAGAAAAACCTCTTAACAAAGACTCTCTTGTCTTAAGGATATCTGAAACAGACGCAACTTTAAATTTTACAAAAATAGAATCTGAAGAATGATCAGCATATTCAACTTCTGCGTCAGCTATAGCTGTTTCACATGTAGGACACCAATACACAGGTTTTTTTCTTCTGTAAATAAAACCTTTTTCTACTAAATCTCCAAAAACTTTAACTATAGAAGACTCATACTTGAGATCTAAAGTTAGGTATGGATTGTCCCAATCTGCAAGAATCCCAAGTCTTTGAAATTCTATTTTTTGTATCTCAACAAACTTTTTTGCAAAATCTGCAGCTTGTTTTCTAAAGGTTAGCTTATCAACTTTATTTTTGTCAGTATTAAGCTCTTTTAAAGCAAGTTGCTCTATTGGGAGTCCATGGCAATCCCACCCCGGAGTAAATGGTACATAATTGCCTGACATAGAACGATACTTAATTATAAAATCTTTTAACACCTTATTAAGAGCTGTACCTATATGTATATGAGCATTTGCATATGGAGGCCCATCATGAAAAATAAATTTTTCTTTATTTTTATTTTTCATGCAAAGTTTTTCATAAAGTTTATTCTCTTTCCATTCTTTCACAAAAAAAGGTTCCCTTTGAGATAGATTTGCCTTCATTTGAAAATCTGTCTTGGGAAGGTTCACAGTTTTTGAATAATCTTTCTGATCTGACATTTTTTATCCTTAAAATTCATATTAAATTATGGTATTGTATCTAAAACTTCATTTAACTCTTCTTCTGAACGACCTATGATTTCAATAGTCTTTTCTCTTCCACGTTCGCCTTTTCTTAAAAAAATCATTGATCTTTTTACATCAAAAAAATCCGCTAAAAAATCACAAAGCTCCTCATTTGCTTTCCCATCAACAACAGGAGCCGCAACTTTTACTCTTAAAATAGAACCTACTCTACTTATCACTTCGTTCCTTTTTGAGTTAGGGATAACTCTTACTTTTATAATCATTACAATTCCCCTCCATTACTTACTAAGTTCTTTTGACCTTTTCATCGCTTCAAGCATAGCATTATAAACTATACCTGAAAGATTTTGAGATTCAAAATATTTTAAAGCAGCTTCTGTTGTACCTTTTTGAGATTTAACTTTCTCTTTTAAAGCTACTGCAGATTCATTTGTTATATCTAACATTTTACCAGAACCATAAACTGTTTGTACTGCAAAACTTTTTGCCATTTCTTTACTCAAACCTAACTTAAAAGCAGCTTCTTGTAAAAGCTCACAAAAATAAAATATATAAGCAGGACCAGAGCCGGATAATGCTGTTATAATATCAAATTTCTCTTCGCCAAGAATTTCTGCTTTGCCTATAGAAACAAACAAATTTTTTGCTCTTTGCAGTTGCTCCCCTGAAACAAATCTACCCTTACATAAAGCAGTAGCCCCACATCGTACTAAAGCAGGTGTATTAGGCATAGCCCTAATAACTGCAACATCTTTTTTTATATTCTCTTCAATAAATCTTGTTGTTATTCCAGCAGCTATTGAAATAATAATTGTATTCTTTTTTACAAAATTTCTTATTTCATCAAAAACTTTCAACATGTTTTGAGCTTTTACAGAAAGAAAAATAATATCAGCATCTATTAAAGCTTCTCCTTTATCTTCTGCTATAGATACACCAAACTTTTGTTGAAGATTTAAAACTTTTTCATTTACAATATCATTACAAATAATGTTTTGAGCTTTTACAAGCTTGGTTTCTAAAAGACCACTGATAATGGCTTGGGCCATATTCCCTGAACCAATAAAAAAAAGTTTTTTACTTATTTCCATAGTCTCTTTCTCCAAATATTGCTGAACCAATTCTAACCATTGTTGAGCCCTCTTCTATAGCAATCTTGTAGTCTCTAGACATGCCCATAGAAAGAATATTAAAATCGTTATCAGCAAAAAAATTTTTTATATCTTTAAATAAATTATATATTTGTTTAAAATACGGTCTTGAATCACGAGGATTATCGCTGTAAGGTGCTATAAGCATGAGCCCTTTAATGTTAACGTTAGAAAGATTCCTACAGTCATTATAAAAATCCACAACAAAATCTGGATTAATGCCAGTTTTAGAAATCTCTTTAGAAACTTTTACCTCTATAAGACAATCTTGAATTTTACTAATATCTTTAGCATGATGATTTATATTATAAGCAAGTTTAACACTATCTAAAGACTGTATCAAATCAAATGCTTCTACAGTTTTTTTTACTTTATTGGACTGTAAATGCCCAATAAAATGTTTAGTCACTCCAATAAGGGGATCTCCAACTTGGTCAAATTTAGCAATTGCTTCTTGAACTTTGCTCTCACCTATATGTTTAATTCCACATTTTAGTGCTTCTAAAACAAAAGGATACGTAAAAGTTTTTGTTACTGCAACTAAGTCAACGTTTTCTAACAAATTTATAGTATTATTAATACTTTTTATATTTTGGCAAATATGTTTCATTTTTTATTTATTTTGTCTATATTGTAGCATATTTTCAAACAAATCGTTTTCTTAAGCACTATAACACTTGTTTTCTATACCCAAACATTACAAACTTTCTATTAAATTATTATTTTTTAAATATTTTTTTGAATTAAAGTGAATTTATTTAGTAATATATGCTCATATTAAAATGTACTGAAAAAATATAGGTAAATTAAAATGCATGATTATCAACTATTGCAAATAATGGCAGTTGGTTTTACTCTTTCTTTAACATTTGGTTTTATAACACAAAAACTGGGACTTTCTTCTATTGTTGGATATCTTCTTGCAGGATTTTTGATAGGGCCTTCATCCCCAGGCTTTGTTGCAGACTATAGTCTAGCATTTCAACTTTCAGAAGCTGGCGTTATACTTTTGATGTTTGGAGTAGGCTTGCATTTCAAAACAGATGATCTTTTTGCAGTTAAAGGTGTCGCTATACCTGGAGCTATAATACAAAGCACTGTTGCTACAATTTTTGGAGTTTTTCTTGGTACACTGCTTGGAATTGACTTTAAATCTGCATTAATTTTAGGATTAGGACTTGCCGTAGCAAGTACTGTCGTGCTTTTAAGAGTCTTGGAAGACAACGATGTTTTAAATACAGTTCATGGCCATGTAGCTGTTGGCTGGCTTGTTGTAGAAGATATTTTGACTGTACTAATTTTAGTCGTACTTCCTAGTCTTTCTGTAGTACTTTCAAATTCTAACACAGCATCTTTAGGAACAATAGAAATATTTAAAGCTATAGGAATCGCCTTAATAAGAATAATTTTATTATGGCTATTAGTTATAAAAGGTGGCGGACGGGTTGTGCCTTGGTTTTTGTCAAAAATAGTTAAAACACGTTCTCAAGAACTTTTCACTTTAGCTGTTTTAGTTATAGCTTTTGTAACTGCAGTCATTGCAGCGTTTGCGTTTCAAACTTCATTTGCTTTAGGTGCATTTTTAGGAGGGATGGTCGTAGGCAAAAGTAAAGTAAGTCACCAAGCAGGAGCAGATATTTTACCATTAAGAGACGCTTTTGCAGTTTTGTTTTTTCTGTCAGTTGGAATGCTTTTTGACTGGAAATTTATTATCGAGTATCCATTACTTGTATATACTTGTTTACTTGTAGTTTTATTAATTAAACCTTTAACAGCGCTGGTTGTTGTCTCTATTTTAGGATACTCTACAAGAACAGCACTTACTGTAGCTGCAGGACTAGCACAAGTTGGAGAATTTTCTTTTATATTAGCACAAGAAGCTAAACGTTTAGATCTTGTTGGAGATCTAGTTTACAATTCTATAGTTATATGCGCTATTGTATCTATAACTTTAAACCCCTCAATATTCAAAAAAATACCTTCTTTTGAAAGATTTTTACGCTCAAAAAGCAAAATATGGAAAATACTAAATTTTTCAGTAAACAAGAAATGTAATAAAGTTAACGAAATAGCAAAAAATTTACTTCCTATAGAAGAGTTTCTTTCTGAAAAAGTTGCCATAGTTATAGGATATGGACCAACAGGGAAAGAAGTTACTCAAGCCTTAATAAAACAAGGAATAAAACCTGTTATAATAGAAATAAATATAGATACTGTAAATTCATTAAGTTCCCAGGGACAAGCTGTAATATATGGAAATTCAACAAGAAAAGATATTTTAATTGCCGCTGGCATAAAAAAGGCAAATTACCTAATAATCACTGTTCCTTCTTTAAATATAACGTTAGAAACAGCATCTTTAGCTTCTTCACTAAATCCTAAAACCCGCATTATTGTTAGAGCTCGTTTCTTAGATCACAAAGAAAATCTTAAACAGCTTGGCATTTCTGCAATCGCCTTTGAAGAAGAGGAAGTAGCAAAAGCTTTAACTTCTTTAGTTTTAGACGACTTAGAACAACAAAGCTTACTTGCCGCTGCTTCAGAAATAGCATCTCAAACAGCTCAAGAAAATAATTAAGCTTTTATGATGTTTAATTGTTCTAGTTTAGAATCTTATCGGAGTTACCTCATAATGTTTATTTGCGATTTACCGCCATAAGTGATTGGCAGAACTGAGATACTAATAAGTACCATCAACACATCATAACCTCGCCATAATTAGGACCTAATGTACTACCATTGCCTGCAACATTAAACGTGTTGTGGTTTACTCTAGATTAATTGTTTGTGATAAAGCAATTCCTGATATCACTGATATAAAAAGGGAACTACTAACAATACATGCCAACTTTTGCTTATCATTACCATTTATATCCACACATAAAAAATTAGATCCTATCAAAAACCCTTTGATATCACAACTTCTTTTTATGCTTTTATGGGACTCTTCAAGTCACATTTTAATCATTTTTTCTCTATTAATGTATACACAGCGCTTTGTAATATGACAATTTGTAATGTCAAATTAGTTAATCCAAATATTCTCTTAAAGATTTACTCCTACTAGGATGTCTTAACTTTCTTATGGCTTTTGCTTCTATTTGTCTTACTCTTTCTCTTGTAACACCGAACTTCTTGCCAACCTCTTCTAGAGTGCTAGGATAACCAACACCTACACCATACCTTAAACTTATGATTTCAGCTTCTCTTGGGGTTAAAGTATTTAAAACTTTTTCTAGTTCAAGTTGAAGCCTATATTGTTGCGTTTTGGCAACAGGACTTGGACTATTGTGATCCTCAACAAAATCTTCAAGACGAGAGTCATCTTCTTCACCAACAGGTGTTGCAAGAGAAACCGGCTCTTGCATCATTTTCAATATTTTCCTAATTCTATCTGTAGAAAACTTTAAAACTTTCGCATATTCCTTAATAGTTGGCTCTCTACCTATATCTTGCTGAAATTTCTTTTTAACTTTTGTAAGTTTTGAAATAAGTTCTTTCATATGGACAGGAATTCTAATAGTCCTTGCTTGATCTGCAATAGCTCGGTTAATAGATTGTCTTATCCACCACGTTGCATAGGTTGAAAATTTAAAGCCTCTTTTCCATTCAAACTTTTCAACTGCTTTTGAAAGCCCGAGATTTCCTTCTTGAATTAAATCTGATAACTCTAAGTTACTTATCCCAACATGCTTTTTAGCAATAGAAACAACAAGCCTAAAATTGGCTTCAATAAGTTTCATTTTGTCTCTATGGATAATATCCTCAAGCTCTCTAATTTTTCTATCTGTTTCTATCATCTCTTCTGTGCTTATAACAAAACTTTCTTGCATATTAGCTTTTTTATCTAAAAGAAATTGTGCTCTTTCCATATCTTCTTTTACATCTTTTACAGGAGCTCCTGTATGTTTTTTAAAATCCGCTGCAGAAATTTTACCTATCTCGTAACTCTTATACAAAGTTTTAATTTTCAAAACTGGATTTTTGTATTTACGCTCAAATCTTCTTAGATCATCTTTTATTTCATTCAGTTTTTGAGCTATCGTTTTAATTTTATTAATAAGCCTTTTTATTTTATCTTGGTTTAAGTTAAGACCTACTATCAACTTAACAATTTTTAAACGTAATTCTTTTATTTTATTTAAATAGTTTTCTTTATCTTTAACTGAAATTTTCCCTTTTAGTTTCTTTTCATAAGTATTTATGTTCTTTTCTATGGCATTTATTTTTTTAACAACAGTTTTAATTTTTACTCCCATGCCCCTCAGCTGAGCTTGAGATTTTCTACCTCTAGGCATAAGCTCTTTTGTTGTCATTTCTTGTTGCCCTATAAGAGTTTCCCAGTTTCTTATCTCTTTTATAATAAGAGGAGATTCTAAAACTATTAATTTTAATTTTTTTTCATTCTCTCTTATGTTTTTTGCAAGTTCAACCTCTACAGTTCTTTCCAAAAGAGGTACCTTCGCCATTTCACTCAAGTACATTCTAACAGGATTTATATCTTCTTCCTCATCAGAACCTTTAACGGATTGTTCTATAGCTCCGGTATCTTTTTGCATCTTTTCTTCTAAATATTCTTTATTATCTACAACTTTAATACCTAAATCATCTAAAGCCACAAAAAAACTGTCTATTTTTTCTGCAACAATAGATTTTTGAGGAAGACTATTACTTATGTCCTCATAACTAAGATAACCTTGCTTCCTCCCAAAATCAATTAAATTTTTAAATGAATCTTTTTTTGTCATTTTATTTCCCTGATCCTTTTAAAAGGGCTGTTAGTTTTTTATATTCGTCAAACAACTCATCGTCTTTTTCTTTTTTACCTTCTGTCATAAGAAGAATGTCTTTTTCTAGTACCGCTCTTCTTCTTTTAAAAATACTTAATTCAATATCTCTTAAAATACTGTTAAAAGCTTCGTTTACATTATTGTACTTAATACTATTTAAGGTAACATCTGAAAACCAATTTGCGTCATCTTGTGAAAGCAAATTTAAAATTTCAGCATCGTTTAAACCTGAAAAAATAAATTCAAAAACCTTTTTACATCTAGCATCAAAAAAACAATCTACATTGACTCTTTCAACAAATTCTCTATTATTTAAAACAATAGTTAAGAGGCTTTCTTCTAAAGACATAGAAAACTTTTTATTTTTATTAAGTGTTTTACTTAAACTTACACTTTCTTCTTTTGTATATCCATTAAATTTTAATTTTTTTTTCTTTTTAAACTCTTTATAAATAATTGCTTCATCAACATTTAGATATTGTGAAATACTTTTTATCCACTCACTTTGAACTACAGCATTACCACTTTTTGATACAAAATCTAAAAGATTTGATACGGCTCTTGCTTTAATTTCAGGTGACTTATCTTTTTGACTGCCATAAACTCTGGCAATCATAAAATCTATTGCACTTTTAGAAGTAGTATCAACAAGCCTTTTAAACGCTTCTTTACCATATTGATTCAAATATTCGTCTGCATCAACATTTTCTGGCAAAGAGGACACTCTTATCTCTATACCTTCCTCAACTAAAATTTCAAGAGACCTTTGGGCCGCAGCTCTACCCGCACTATCTGAATCAAAAAGCAAAGTAACACTATCTGCATACCTTGAAATTAACTTAGCATGTTTTTGTGTAAAAGCTGTACCTAAACTAGCAACAGCTCCCACAACACCAAACTGTTGCGGAACAATAACATCCATATAACCTTCAAGTACAATAATTCTTCTTTCCTTGCGTAATTGTGGCAAAGTTTGAAACAAACCATACAAATTAGACGATTTTGAATAAATACTTGTTTCAGGAGTGTTTATATATTTTGGCTGTTGATCTGTAAGGGTTCTCCCTCCAAATGCTACAATTCTACCTTGAACATCAAAAATCGGAAACACAATTCTTTCCGACATATATTCAAAAAAATTCCCTTTGTCTGTTTTTGTTATTATGCCTGCTTTAATAAGATTTTCAACTGTAAAACCTTTTTTTGTAGCTGCTTGTATAAGTTGTCCCTTTGAACAAAAACCTATTTTAAACCTAACTATCGTATCGCGAGTAATTCCACGCTTTATAAGATAGTCCATAGCTTTTTTTGCACTAGCATTTTCCATTAAACATCTATGGTAAAATATAGCTGAATTTTCCAATATGTCAAGTAGTAAAAGTCTTTGCGAAGGAATACCAGAGCTTTGTTTTACATCTTGTATTGTGATATTTGCTTTTTTAGCAAGTTTTTTTACAGACTCAATCCAAGATATATTGTCAGCAAGCATAACAAACTTAAAAACATCGCCAGAAACATTACAACCAAAACATCTAAAAATACCTTTTTCAGGACTTATAATAAAAGAAGGTGTTTTTTCATTATGAAAAATACAACACGCCTTCCAATTACGCCCAACTCTTTTCAAATCAGGTATATATTCTCTTACTACTGACTCTATATTACTAGATAATCTTATTTTTTCAATTATATCATCAGGTATTGCCAT
Source organism: Endomicrobium sp. (assembly GCA_031266185.1). Classification (GTDB taxonomy): domain Bacteria; phylum Elusimicrobiota; class Endomicrobiia; order Endomicrobiales; family Endomicrobiaceae; genus Endomicrobiellum; species Endomicrobiellum africanum. Next base: position 13,162 of record JAISBM010000017.1, read on the forward strand.
TTTTATCTTCTAAATCTTCTAAAACCTGAACATTCTACAAACTCAAGTTTTTGAACAAATTTCTTTTCCAACTTATCAAAAAGTAAATTTAATCCTAAATTATCAGAAGAAATATGCCCTGCTAAAATAATATTTAAATGATGTTTTTCAGCTTCTTTTACAGCTTTTGGACTCAAATGCATTACAACCACAGTACTTATTCCTGCTATAGCAAGTTTTTCAAAAGACTCTATAGGCCCTTCTGTGCCACCAGTCATATCAACAAAAACTTTTCCACACCTAGAGTAATTATTCCCACTAAGAATAAATGGTGCATGCCCTATTTTTATTGCATGCTGATATTCCGGAAAACTTTCAAGCAGTTCAACAATCTTTTTTAAATATACAGGATTTAAATTGTTAATTTTGTCTTGTAAAAATGAGGCCACATGATTATCTGCAACAGTGTGAGCTGTCATCAAAGGAACATTTAACAACTTTGCAGCATCATAAACTCTTTCATTATTTTGAGGTAAAACGCTTCTATAAACTTCTTTTATTCTTTCAGAAACAATTTTTTCTGTAATATTAATAGGTATACCTTGTTTGTTTAAAATATCTGCCTGCATACCTATAACATTACTAAACGTAGAATATGCATATCCTTCAGGATGATGAGCTATAACTAAGTCTATTTTAACGCCAGAATTTATTAAACTCTTTGCAACTAAAAGCTCTTGCGTTTCTATATCTATGCCAACCATAACTGTTTTGATATCTAAGTTTTCGTCACCATATAAAATTCTAGAATCATAATATGGATTTGTTAAGCTTTCTATATCAAAATTTGTTTTTTTGGTATCAGGAAGAACATCATACTCTTCTTTACGTTTTAACAAATCCAATTCTACAACGGATTTATCTCTGGGATCTGTCTTTTTACCTTCCCGAATAAATAAATCCTGTATATCTTTTAATTTCATAATTTACCTTAACAAAATAAAAGGGAGCACATGAAGATTAACACAACGCTCTTATTTATGCAGTTCTAAATTTTTTGTTATCTTTAAGCATTTTACGACGTATTTTTCTTTTAGTTTCAGCAAGTTTTTCTTTTTTTAATACACTTGGCGATTTATAAAATTCTCGTTTTTTTATTTCTTGCATTATTCCATTTTTTTCACATTCTCTTTTGAAACGCCTAATAGCTTCCTCTATAGATTCACCTTCACGAACTTTAATATTTACCATTTTTAAAAACACCACCTTTCTTAAAGAAAGATTATTTTATACAAAAACTTACCGATTACACATTTTCAACCTGGAGGCCAGCCAAAAACTCTTCCTCCAAGTAGATGGTAATGTATATGAAAAACAGTTTGACCACCATCTATGCCACAATTATTTATAAGTCTAAAACCGTTTCTCATCTCTTTAAACTGTTTACTTATTTTGGAAGCAACAATTTGTATATGCCCTAACACTTGCTCTTCTTGACAAGAAACATCTCCTAAACAAGCTATGTGTTTTTTAGAAACAATTATGATGTGAACAGGTGCTTTGGGATTTATATCCTTAAAAGCAAAAGCAATTTCATCCTCATAAACTTTATGGGAGGGAATTTTTCCTTTAGCTATATTACAAAAAATGCAATTTTCTGACATTTAAAACCCAGTTTTAATATTAAATTATGGCAAAATATTATCAAATTTTCAACAAAATAGCAAATTCTAAAGCTATTATACTTTCTTTGCAATATTGCTAAAATATTTGATCTAAAAACTATGTCTCAGATATACTTTTCTTTGAAATAAGTATGTATAATTAAAATTATAATCAAAACCTAATGGCGCAAATATTCTTATAGGTCCTGAAGGCGGTTTTGAAAATGAAGAAGTTGAATTTGCTAGATCTTTAAATATTATATTAGAACACTAGTCTTTGGAGAAAATATTCTAAGAACAGAAACTGCAGCAATAGCAGCAAGTATTTTAGCAATTCAGTTCATAAATGGGACAATTTAAATGACAAAATTTTATATTTATACTTTTGGCTGTAAAGTAAACCAATACGAATCTCAAGTTATATCGGAAAAATATAAAAAAGACAACTTTGTACATGTAAAAACTCCGGAAGAAGCAGATATTATTATTTTTAATTCTTGTACAGTAACAAAACAAGCAGATAAAGAATGTCAATATTTTTTAAGAAAAGCTTCTAAATTCCCAAATAATCCTAAAATAATACTTACAGGATGCTTAGCAAAAAATATTGACATAAAACAAAGCCTAAAAAATGAGAGCATAATAATTGTACAAGACAAAACAACACTGTTTCCTGAACATACAAAACAAGCAATTACAAGTTTTGATAAACGTTCTCGCGCTTTTTTAAAAATACAAGACGGATGTGACAGCTTTTGCAGTTATTGCATAGTTCCATATGTTAGAAATACTCTTTGGAGCAAACCTGACAATGAAGTTATTTCAGAAATTACAAACCTTGTAATAAACGGTTATAGCGAAATAGTCTTAACTGGAATACATATAGGCAAATATGATGGAGGTTGTTCAAACTTACTTAATAAAATAATTAAAATTCCTCTAGAGTTTAGAGTAAGAATTTCGTCAATAGAGATAAACGAAATTGATAATAAACTAATAGAACTCATGCAAAGCTACCCTGAAAAAATATGCCATCACTTGCATATTCCTTTACAGTCAGGTAATGACGATATTTTAAAATACATGAATAGAAAATATCTAACCAAAGCTTTTGAAGAAAAAATCAAACACATAACAAACATTTTACCAGATTTAGCACTCACAACAGATATTATCACAGGGTTCCCTGGAGAAAACAAAGAACATCACAAAGAAACTTGTAATTTTATAAAACAAAACCCATTTTCAAGACTTCACGTTTTCAGATATTCTGATAGAAACGGGACAAAAGCATCATCATTTATTAACAAAGTACCACAAAACATAATTAAGAGCCGAGCAAAAGATTTATTTGAAATAGACTTAGAAAAAAGAAAAGAATTTATAAATAAAAATATCGGTAAAAAAAGAAAAACTGTAAAAATAGGAAAAGATAAAGTACTTACCGATAACTATATAACAATAATAACAGACACTACAAAAATTAGCAAAAAAATTTTCGAAGTTATAGTACCTGAAAATGCAGGAATTTAATTATAAAAACACTAATTTTTAAAATCTAACTTGCTCGACAGAGCTTACTGGAACTAACAATTTTATAAGTAAATTCCAGATGCTTCATTAAGGCTGACCAAATCAGGTGAACCACCAAGCCCAAAATATGACACAAAAACATCTAAACTTCCCTCATATCCAGAATATTCTATGTGCCTACCCCCAACAACTTGATATTTCGGGTTATTGTAAGCTTTTGATATTACTTTTTTAAAAACTTATCTAGTGTATAAAACAAATATTTTGAAGCTTGTGCAATAGCACTTTCATCTATATTAAAATTATTATGGTGCCAAGGGTTAGACGTAGCCTTATCTTTAGATGTCCCTATATACATAAAATTTCCAGGAACAACATGTAAATATTCTGAGAAATCCTCACCTCCCATGGATGGTTTTTGTAATATTTCAACATTGCTTTTTCCATAAAATTCTTCTGCTGCTTCTATACAATGTTTTGTGATTTCTGGAGTATTAATTAACGGCTCTCCTATTGAATTGTACTCTGCAATACATTTTACTCCATAAGATTTTTCTATACCTTTTAACTTATTTAAAATACTGTTCTTTATAAATTTTCTAGCTTTATTGTTAAAAGTTCTTACTGTCCCATAAAGAGTTATTTGTTTGCATATCACATTGTATGCATCTCCACCCTCAATTTTGCCAAATGTTATAACAGAATTTTCTAACGGATCTAACTCCCTTGAAATAATACCCTGAACCATACTTATAAAAGTACTACTAGCAACTAAAGCATCTTTACCTTCGTGAGGATAAGCACCGTGCGCAATTTCTCCAATAATTTCTATTTTGAGTTGATCAACGCCAGCCATCATTTCATTGTACTTAAAAGCAATTTTGCCAGACTTTACCCACGGACTTACGTGTATTGCTAATATAAAATCAACATCAGGATTTTTTAAAGCTCCATTAAATATCATATTCTTTGCGCCACCTGACGTTTCCTCACTAGGTTGAAAAATTAACCTCACATTACCTTGTAAATTATTTCTCTTATCTTTGAGCAGCTTTGCAGCTCCAAGCACTATAGCAACATGAGCATCGTGACCACAGGCGTGCATAACGCCCTTATTAAGTGACTTATATTCTATATTGTTTTTCTCATAAACCGGTAAAGCATCTATATCTGCCCTCAAAGCTATTGTTTTACCTTTTGGATCTCCTACAACAGTGCCAATTATGCCAGTTTTATTTATACGTTTAAAAGGTATATCATAACTTCTAAGTTTTGATTCAATAAATTTTGCAGTATTAAACTCATTTCCACCAAGTTCAGGATTTTTGTGAATATATCTTCTAATATCAATAACTTCTTTATCAAAAGTCATATTTTATCCCCTATAATATATATTTAAATAAAATTCTAGATTTCTATGAAAATATTGCAACCGCAACTGCATATTTGTCAGTATGTGAAATTGATAGTTCCATTTTTGTATTTTTTTTGTTTTTAATAAAAACTTCTGGTTTGCCATATTTATTATTTATTATTTTAATATCTGTAATAGCAATTTTTCTATTTTTAGAGCTAAGAGCTTTCCAAACAGCTTCTTTTGCAGCAAACCTAACAGCTAAATGTTGAGCAACATTTTTTTTAGAATAAGAATAGTCTATTTCTTCTTGAGAAAAAATACGTTTAATAATTTTTGAGTTTTTTAAATATTTGTTAAATCTTTTCACTTCTTCTATGTCTATGCCTATCATATCTACCGACTCCCAAGTTATTGCAAAACCTTAAATACGTTTTATAAAAATAAATCTAAACTCTATGTTGCAACTAGAAATAATAATATAGGAATTACATTTAAATTTATTCAACTGTTACAGATTTCGCCAAATTCCTTGGTTGATCAACATCACAACCCAAATTAACAGAAATATAATAAGCTAACAATTGTAAAGGAACAACAGAAATTAGAGGTGAAACAAATTCGTCAGCTTCTGGAACGTAAATAACATGATCACTTTTTGTTAATATTTCTCTATTACCTGAGCTCGCTATCACAATAATAATTGCTCCTCTTGCTTTAGCTTCTTCCATATTGGAAATCACTTTTTCATAAACTTTACTATTTGTGGCTATAGAAACTATAGGCATGGATTCGTCAATTAAAGCAATTGGGCCATGTTTCATTTCACCAGCAGCATACCCCTCTGCGTGTATATAAGAAATTTCTTTGAGTTTTAATGCACCTTCAAGAGCTACAGGATAGTTTACATGTCTACCCAAATATAAAAAATCTTTTTTTTGGTCAAACAATTTTGCTATTTTGTTTACTTCTTGTGCATTTTCTAAAAAATCTCCTATTTTTACAGGTATCTCCCACAACTCTTGTAAATACTTTTTTATGTCTTCTTTAGATAAAGATTCTTTTTTAGATGCAAAATCTAAAGCAAGAATATAAAGTGCTGTAAGTTGTCCTGTAAAAGCTTTTGTTGAAGCTACTCCTACTTCTATACCGCAATGAGTGTAAACTACATGATTAGTTTCACGACTTATACTTGAACCTACAACATTACATACTGCAAGCGTTTGGCAACCTTTACTTTTTGCAAGTCGTAAAGCAGCTAAAGTATCTGCAGTCTCACCAGATTGTGAAATAGCTATAACTAAAGTTTTTTCACTTAAAATAGGATTCCTATACCTAAACTCTGATGCAATGTCCACCTCGGTAGGAATTTTTGCAAAATTTTCAAACAAAAATTTTGATACAAAACCAGCATGGTAAGATGATCCACAAGCAATTAAACAAATATTTGAAATGTTTCTAACATCTTCTTTATTTAACTTTACTTCTTCTACGTGTATCTTGCCCTCATTTGGATAAATTCTTCCTCTTAGCGTATCCTCTATAGTATGAGGCTGTTCAAAAATTTCTTTTAGCATAAAATGCTTATATCCCGCTTTTTCTGCTAAAACTGGATCCCAATTTATAGTTTTTATTTCACGATTTTGTTCATTACCTTCTTTATCAATAATTACAATTTTGTCTTTTGTTATTTTAGCTATATCACCATTTTCAAGAAAAATCATATCTCTTGTATAAGGAAGCAAAGCAGGTATATCTGAAGCGATAAAATTTTCTTTTACTCCAACACCAATTATTAGTGGAGCTTCTTGTCTTGCACAAATTATTGTGTACGGATCATCTTTACATATTACACCTAAAGCATAAGAGCCTTTAACTTTACTTAAAGTTTTTTTAACAGCATCAAATAAGTCATCTTTATAATATTTTTTTATAAGGTGAACTATAACTTCCGTATCTGTTTGTGACTTAAAATCTTTTAAGTTTTCTTTTAATTGACTTTTCAAATCTGCATAATTTTCAATTATTCCATTGTGCACAATAACAATACTGTTACTAGCATCTGTATGAGGATGCGCATTATTTTCAGAAGGTTTCCCATGTGTTGCCCAACGCGTATGCCCTATAGCAATGTTTGAGCTAATGGGATCTTGTGCTATTTTGTCTGTTAAATCACAAAGTTTGCCAACGCTTCTTCTGATATGCAATAAATTATTACAAACTACAGCTATACCAGCAGAATCGTAACCTCTGTACTCAAGTTTTTTTAAACCTTTTAGCACAACTTCAACAGCATTTTTAGCATTTTCTTTGCCAACATAGCCTACTATCCCACACATAGATTACCTTTATTTATAAGTTTTTTCATGTCTTTTACTGCAGTTCTAAGACCCATAAAAACACTTTTTGCAATAATTGAAAAACCTATATTAAATTCTTTCAAGTTTGGAACTTTGCACATATGTTTTACATTATCATAATCTAGCCCATGACCAGCATTTAATAAAAGATTATTTTTTGCAGCCTCTTGTGAAACTTCTAAAATTTTTTTAAATTCTTCTTTAAAATCTAAAGAGTTTCCTCCATTTTCTTTATAAAATCGTGCATATCTACCAGTATGAATTTCTACAGCATCTGCACCTATTTGACCACACGCTAAGAGTTGGTCTATATCAGCCTCAATAAACATACTAACTATTATTCCTGCTTTTTTTAATTTATCTACACAACTTGCTAAACTTTTTTTATTCTTTTTAACATCTAAACCACCTTCTGTTGTAAGTTCTTGTCTCTTTTCTGGAACTATACAAACAGAAAACGGTTTCACATCTAAAGCTATTTTAATTATCTCGTCTATGGCAGACATTTCAAGATTTAACTTTGTTCTAATAGATTTTTTCAGATCATAAACATCTTTATCTTGAATGTGTCTTTTATCTTCTCTTAAATGTACAGTTATATTATCTGCCCCAGCCTTTTCGCATACTAATGCAGCATCAACAACAGATGGTATATCATCTTTTCTTGCTTGTCTTATCGTTGCTATATGATCTATATTTACACCTAATTTTATCATTAAAACCTCTTTTTTTAACAATTAATCTCTGCACAAATACTATTGGTTAAATCTTTTGCAACTTTCTTAATTGTCTTCAAATTTTTCCCTTCAACCATAACTCTTAGAAGGTTTTCTGTACCAGAATATCTTACAAGAATGCGCCCATCTTTCCCTAATAACTGTTCGGACTCCTTTAGCAATTTATAAGATTTTGAAAGTTGTTCTATAGGTACTTTCTTTTTAATTTTGTTGTTGATAAGGACCTGCGGGGACTTCTCAATATCTTCCATAAATTCAGACATCGTTTTGTCTAACTGGCATAATGCTCCAAGCAACATAATAGAACTAAGAAGTCCGTCTCCTGTAGTTAAAATATCTTTAAAAATAAAATGTCCTGACTGTTCACCCCCAAGCGAGGACTTATATTTCTTCATATCTTCAATAACATACCTGTCACCAACTTTAGATAAAACAATATTTATTTTTGCATCTTCCATGGCATGCGTAAGCCCTAAATTTGCCATAACTGTAGAAACTAAAATATTATTTTTTAATTTATTATTATTTTTTAACCATTTTGCCATTGCAGCAAGGAAATAATCTCCATCTTTAATTGTGCCTTTTTCATCTACACATATTACTCTATCTGAATCACCATCAAAAGCAAAACCACAAAAAGCATTATGTTTTTTTACATGCTCTGCTACAACTTCTGGATATAAAACCCCACAATTAAAATTAATGTTTTTCCCATTCGGTTTGATATTTAAAGCAATAATTTTTGCACCAAGTTTTTTTAGTACATAAGGTGCAACTTTATAAGAGGCCCCATTTGCACAATCAACAACTATAGTTTTCCCTTTAAGGGATTTGCCTATAAAATTTTTTATTAAAAAATCTTCATAAAATTTTATAAGAGTTAAATCTTCTTTAACAGATAATTTATTGTTTTCAATATCAACTTTTAAATCTAGATACTTATTAATTTTACGTTCTATTTTTTCTTCAACACTATCAGCAAGTTTAAATCCTCTTGAATTAAAAATTTTAATTCCATTATCTATATAAGGGTTATGACTTGCAGATATTACAATTGCCGCAGAATAGTTGCCTTGTTTAACAACTAAAGAGGCCGCAGGGGTAGGCATAACACCACTAAAAACAGGGTTTACACCCACTTTAATAATACCTTTTGCAAGTTCCTTTTGTATTCTCTTTCCAGATTCTCTTGTATCTCTAACCATTAGAATATTTTTACTGTTTCCTAAAACTTCTGCAATTGCCATTCCAACAATATTAAGCGTTTTGTTGTCAAATGGAAAGCTCAAACTACTCCCTCTTATACCATCTGTCCCAAATAACTTTGTCACATATACCCCGCATATAACCAAACAAAGAGCGCAAGAACTAAAGCCAATAATTTTAATTGCCAATTCTTTTTTATTTTGGCATAAATTTTTTTCATTTCAGTCCAATGCCTCACCATTTGTTTTTATTATTTCTTTAAGCTTTGCAGCAGAAATATTGCCATGCAATTTACCATTATAAGCTACAGATATTTTCCCGGTTTCTTCAGAAACCACAATTACTAAAGCATCTGTAACTTCACTTAACCCAAGTGCTGCTCTGTGCCTTGTGCCAAAAAGTTTAACACTAGTCTCATGACTTAGCGGAAGTAAACACCCTGCAGCCATGATTTTACCATTAAATATAACTACTGCTCCATCATGTAAAGGAGCAGACTTGTTTTTAAATATTGACAACAAAAGTTCTTTTGAAATATTGGCGTTTAAAGCTATACCGGTTTCTATAAAATTTTTTAAACCCACTTCATTCTCAAGAGCAATAAGCCCACCCATAACAGACTCACTTAAATTTTCAACAGCTTCAACAATTTCTGTTACATAAAAATTTTCTACCTTAGATTTTGAACACCAAAGTTGGCTACCTACTTGCGCTAAAACATTTCGTATTTCAGTTTGAAATATTACAGCAAATATAATAACTGCAGCAAGCCAAAAATTCCCTAACAACCAAGACAGAGCTTTAAGATGTAAAACATCTCTTGCTACTATAGTAAGGCCTAAAATAAATAAAATACCAATAACAATTTGTATAGCTCTTGTACCTTTAATAATTAAGATAAGCCTATAAAACATTATGGTAAGTATAAGGATGTCTAAAATATTAACTATGTAGGTATTATAAATATAAAACATAGTTTCCGTTTAAACTCCTTTAAAAGCTTGAATTATTTTTAACACATCTATCGTTTCTTTTACATCGTGTACTCTTAAAATATCTGCTCCACAAAAAGCTGTAAGACAATTTGCTACTATAAAAGACGTCTTATCTTCCCCTGCTAAAAGCCTGACAAACCTTTTTCTTGATACTGCACCAACAACTGCTCCTAGAGAAGAAAAAGTGTATATATTTTTTATTAGTTCTAAATTATGTTCAACAGTTTTACCAAAACCTGGACCGGGATCTACTGATATATACTCTTCTTGCACCCCAAAACTTAATGCATAATTTCTTCTTTCTAAGAGGAACTTAAAAACTTCAGAAGTACAATTTTTATACTTTGGTAATTTCTGCATATTTTTAGGAAGTCCTTTCATATGCATTAATATAAGACCAGCCTTAACATTTGCAACAAGCTCTGCTAACTTTTCTTTACCTACTCTTAAAGCAAAAATATCGTTGACAATATCTGCTCCTTCGCCAAGAGCAGCTTTTGCTGTTTCATACTTATACGTATCTACAGAAATTGGTATTTTAACTTGCTTTCTTATCTTTTTTAAAGCAGGTATCAATCTTTTTATCTCTGTTTTTGCGTCTACAAGATTTGCGCCAGGCCTAGATGACTCTGCACCAATGTCTATTATACTAGCACCAACCTTTTCAAATTCTAAAGCTCGTTGTTTAGCTTTATCCGGACACGTTAACCCATCTCCCGAAAAAGAATTTGGGTCCATATTTATAATGCCCATAACAGCTGGCCTTGATAAATCTAACAATTTATTTTTATATTTAAAAACTTTTTTATTATTAACTAATCGTTCCAAATTAAGAGAAACTTCTTTTAATCCAAAAGGTTGTACTTTAAGTTTATCAACTAGTTTTAAAACTTGAGCAACATTTGCAAACAAAATCAAATCTGAAAAACCTTTCTTAAACCTACTAACATCCTCACTCATAGAAATGTCTGCACCAACGGAAATTGCTTCTTGCTTTAATATGTTTGCAGCTCTATTATCTATTTGTTCTATAATAACAGGAAAATTTACACCTTTTTGAGCAAGATGCTTATGAACAGCATTTCTACTACCTGTTTTTTTTACGAGTTCTAAAGCATCTTTAAAATTATTTATAATAGCTTTTCTTACTATCACCTTTTATTTTCCTAATAAAGACATTGCTTCTTTCCTTACTTTTTCATCCTCTGCAAAGTTACCACGCACAGCTCGAGTAATAACAAGCGACCCTGTTTTTTTTATGCCCCGCATAGTCATACACAAGTGTTCAGCTTCAACAAGAACCATAACGCCATGAGGCTTTAATAAATCCATAATAGTATCTGCTATTTGTTTTGTGAATCTTTCTTGAAGTTGAAGTCTATTTGTAAAAATTTCTACAAATCTTACCAGTTTTGAAACTCCAGCAATTTTGTCTTTTTTAGGGACATAGGCTATATATACTTTACCAAAAAAAGGTAACAAGTGATGCTCACACAGAGAATAAAAAGCAATATCTTTTATACATACTATTTCTTCGTGTTCTTCACTAGAATATGAATTCGGAACTAAATCCAAAGGGTTTATATTATTTCCAGACAAAGCCTCTTTATAAAACTCTGAAACTCTTTCTGGAGTACGCTTTAACCCTTCCCTGTTTAAATCTTCTCCAAAAGATTCTAACAAGAGTTTTATTGCTTTTTTTGCTTTTTTCTCATCAAAATTAAACTTTTTCACTTTCTATATTGTCACCTAAAAATTTCTTCGTTAATCCTTGCCTAACAAAACATCTAGATTTTTTAATGTTTCTTTTTTGTCTGTTTCTACATTACCATCCTGTAATACAGGAGACAATTCTTCACCTTTCATAATTATATCTATATCCTGGCCAGTTAAATTTTCTCTTTCTAAAAGATAATCTACAATTTTATTTAAAATAGATATATTGCCTTTTATAAGAGCTACGGCCTTATCTTTGGCACTATTTATAATATTTTTAATCTCTTCATCTACAATTTCAGAAGTTTTTCCAGAATGTCTATCTGAACTTGAAATATCTCTTCCCAAAAACACTTCTTGATTTGGTTTTTGGAGAGATATTGGCCCTACTTTATCACTCATGCCAAACTCAGTAACCATCCTAGTAGCAATATCTGTAGCTTTTGCTATATCATTTTGGGCCCCTGTTGTAATCTCAGAAAATATAACTTCTTCTGCAACACGCCCTCCAAATAATATTGAAAGTCTGTCCAAAAGCTCTGTTTTAGAAGTTAAATACTTATCTTCTTCGGGTAGCTGTAAAGTGTATCCTAAAGCAGGCCCTCTTGGAACTATAGAAACTTTATGAACTGGGTCAGCAGATGGAAGAAGTTTTGCAACAAGAGTATGTCCTGCCTCATGATATGCAATAACTTTCTTTTCTTTTTCAGACATCAAGCGCGACTTTCTCTGTGGACCAGCAAGTATTCTATCTATTGCCTCTTCCATATTTTTCATACTTACACTCTTTTGGCTATGCCTTGCAGCTAAAAGAGCTGCCTCATTTGCAAGATTTGCAAGATCAGCTCCAACAAAACCAGGCGTTCTCCTTGCTATAACATTTAAGTTTACATCGTCGCCTAAAGTTATTTTTCTTGAATGTACAGCTAATATTTCCTCTCTATCTTTTAAGTCTGGGCTCGGAACAATAACCTGCCTGTCAAATCTGCCAGGTCTAAGCAATGCTGGATCTAAAACGTCTGGCCTGTTAGTTGCAGCAATTAGGATTACACCTTCTTTAGTGTCAAAACCGTCCATTTCAACAAGAAGTTGGTTTAAAGTTTGTTCTCTTTCATCGTGCCCACCTCCTATACCGGCAAATCTATGCCTTCCAACAGCGTCTATTTCATCTATAAAAAGCAAACAAGGGGCAGACTTCCTACCCTTATCAAACAAATCTCTAACTCTAGAAGCTCCTACACCAACAAACATTTCAACAAACTCTGAACCACTTGAAGAAAAAAATGGGACTCCCGCTTCACCAGCAACTGCTTTTGCAAGCAAAGTTTTTCCTGTTCCAGGAGCACCAAAAAGTAATACCCCTTTTGGAATTTTCCCCCCCAATTTTTGAAATTTTGCAGGATCTTTTAAAAACTCTATTATTTCTTGTAACTCTTCTTTAGCTTCATTACAACCAGCAACATCTTTAAAAGTAATTTTTTTTGCAGCATTTTTACCTGCAAGTTTTGCCTTTGTTTTGCCAAAAGACATGGCCTGTTTACTGCCACTAGCCATACCACGCATCATCCAAAGCCAAAATAAAATTAAAAGAATTATAGGTCCCCAATTAAGCAAAATCGGTGCAAACCAGCCATTCCTTTGAGCAGAAGAAAATTCTAAAACATTGTTGTCTTCCATATCCTTTATTAAGTTAGGATCATCCATAGGGATTGTTTTAAACTTTTTCAAAACACCATCCGTATCTCTAAATTGTCCTTTTATAAAATCTGAAGCAACAACCACCTTAGACACACTTTTAGCTTTTATATATTGTTTAAATTGAGAATATTCTAAATCTACTTCTTGACCTCTTTGCTTTGCAGAGTTTATTAGCATAAAAACAATTATAAAAAGCATTATCCAAAAAAATACGAACCATGGATTTTTCTTTTTCATTTATCAAACTCCTTTATTCTTCCCACATAAGGCAATTGTCTAAAAAATCCGTTATAGTCTATACCATACCCTACAACAAAATCATTACCCATTTCAAAACAACTATAATTAACAGGAACCTCTTTTTTATGAGCACACTTTTTATCTAGAAAAACACAAGTTTTAATACTCTTAGGTTTTTTTGAAGCTATTTCGCTAATTAAAAAGTCCAAAGTTATACCACTATCAACAATATCCTCTACTATCAAAACATCTTTTCCTGTTAAGTCTTCTTTAAAACCAGAAATTACTTGCACCTTCCCTTGAGATTGAGTACCAACATAAGAACTAACTTGTATAAAATCTATAGCACATCTAACATCCAAATTACGCACCAAATCCGCACAAAAAATAAAACTGCCATTTAAAACCGCAACTATTACAAGATCTTTATCTTTATAGTCTTGAGACACTTTAGAAGCTATTTCAAAAATCTTTTTTTGTATTTGCCGTTCCTGAAAAAGAATTTCTACCGTATAGTTTTGTATACTATTTATCATTATTATCCCTTTAAAAAATACGCTTTTTTTGCTTTTATCTTAAAAAGCCAATCTCCAGATAATCTATATACAGACTTGTCTAACGATAAAATTTTATACATTATTAAATTTATACACGAATTATATTTTTTTTGAGGTAAAATATCTCGTAAAATTCTAAACCTAACTGCTTCATTATATCGTAAAAACATTGTTAAATCAAGCAAAATTTGATTTTTTTGGAATCTAACACATTTTTTTAAATACTTAGTTGAAATTACATCTAAAAAACGGTTTTCTCTACTTTGTATACAACTTAAAGAAAATATATGTTCAACTGCCATTGAATTTATTTTTTCACAAACAGGGATAAGCAAACGCCTTATTTTATTTCTTGTGTAAACATCTGTAAAATTAGAACTGTCTGTACAAAAGGGCAATTTGTGCTTTTTTACATAGTCTTCAATAAAATCTCGTTTAATTGGGAGAAGAGGTCGAATTATTGCAACATTTTTAGAAAGAGTTCTTTCTTGAGGTATACCTGAAAAATTTCCACTACCTCTAAGTAGCCACATTAAAACAGTTTCTGCATTGTCGCTTGCATTGTGTGCTGTTGAAATTTTATCAAACTTATATTTTTTTGCTACTCTATGCAAAATTTCATACCTTAAATTGTGGCCCGCAGTTTCTATAGAAATATTATTACTTTTAGAATATTTGCTTACATTAATAGATTCCAAAATACAATTTACACCCAAGTTTTCTGAAAAACTCTTAACAACTAAAGCCTCTTTTTTAGACTCTTCTCTTAAATTATGGTCAAAATTTACTGTTAATAGCTCAATATTTATCTTTTTTTTGAGTCGCCAAAACATGTGTAACATGCACATAGAATCCATACCACCAGACACAGTCAAAATTATTTTATCTTTACAACAAACAAATTTATTCTGAGTAATATTTTTATAAAACAGTTCCCAAGCTTTCATTTCCTTAAAAACCTTTTAAAGAAAAACTTTGACTGTACATGTTTTGATGGATAAATAAGCGTTGTAAAATTTTTAATAAATGCCAATATATACTTGTCCGGATGAATAGCTATATACTTATTACGCCATAGTGGACAAAACTTTTCTTTAAAGTTCCTTAAAAGCTCTAAGTCATAGTTAAAATGTTCTGCAAACATAAAAGTTTTTGCAAAATACTTTATAACTTCTTCCTGAGAACCGCTTTCATAAAAATAAGCAAATCCCAAATCAAACCATATGTACTCTTTACTTTTTGCCCACAAAATATTTTTAAAAATTATGTAAGAAAAAATATCCTCTTGAAAAGGCACATATCTAACAATACCCGAAGAAATTTCATGCACACTATTTGTTTTTTCTAACACAGAAAAGGCACATACTTTACCATCTTTTTCCACAATACTAAAATTCATATCTTTCATATAAGTAGGCTCGTAATTGCCAGGTATAAAATTTATCGGAACAAAGTTTGTAGTTTTTCTCCACTCTTTGTCTACATTTGCAAATATTTCTTTATATTCATAAAACTGCTCAGAATGTAAAATTTTATATTTAAAACCTAAACTTTCCATATTTTCTTCTAACTCACAAAAATTGTTTAAGTATTGATCATATTTATTAAAAGTTTTTAATTGAATTTTTGCTTCTTGCCCAATATTAAAAATATCTAAACCAATATCATCATATATCTGTACATATTTATGATCTATACCTACAAAAGCAGGTTTTACAGAGGCCTTATCAGCAAGCTCCTTAAATTGCCATAAAAGCTCATTTTTGTGAGATTTTTTACCCACAGGATCGCCAAAAGCAATCCAACTATTGCCAGATTTACCATACATTACAAAAGCATCTTTTTGCTCGTTAACTACATAACTTTTATCTTTAGATAAAGCTGTTAAAGAATAAACATAATCTGAAGAATATGCTATCCTTTCTATATCCTTTTTTGTAAATAACACAGGTTTTTTGAAAAAGTTTTTAAAAATTTGCTCTAAAATAACTATTATCACTATAACACCCATGCCAAAACTTGCTCTTAAAAACCGTGCAGCATCTGTTGTGCTTACTAAAAGATTCCTAAAAAATACATCTAAATGAATCCAAGAGTAAATGTCCTGTTTATTGATGAAAAAGCCTATCCAAGTAGAAAGAACGAAAACGCCACCAACTGCACTAAACCACCAATTACTAAAAGCAGTGTTAAGTATAGAGATATCCCTATAAAAATAGTGTCTTGAAGATACAAGAGCAGCAAGTAAAACAACAAAACATAAAAGAACTAAAAATGGCTCTCCTACAACAAGTATTAAAACAATTGCAAATATTACTAAAGTACAAGCTATAGACCAAGCTTTCTTGATTCTAAGTTGTAAACCTCTAGAAATAAAAAGTAATGCAATTGAGGTAACACTGAGCAAAAAATGAGACAAATCTGCAAACCACGAAGGTAACAAATTAATAATAAATTTTAATTGTGCAACATCAAAAGGAGTTGCAGTAGAAAACATCGCAACCATACCAGCAACAAATGAAGACAAAGCAAATACTTGCACTATAACAGAAGATATTGTTTTTCCAAAAATCTTTGCCTTATCTTGAAACTTTTTAGTAAGTATCATTAATTCAAAAGAACCCAAAAGAACAAGGGCAATAAGTAATGGGAAAAAATAAAATATTGCTCTATAGGCAAGAAGTGCTCCTATAACTCCAGGATTACTTGCAGACTCTGGCATTAACAAAGTAATAGAGGTCTCAAAAATACCCATACCGCCAGGAACTTGGCTTATAATTACAGCAAATTGAGCAACAAGAAAAGCTTTAAGTAGAATAAAATAAGAAACAAATCCTTCTGGCATTAAAACATATAAAGTTAATGATGCTACTAACCAGTCTAATGTTGCAAGTAAAATTTGCCAAAATACTATCTTGATATTTGGAAAAGTTATTGTCCACTTAAACACCTTTATTGGACGAGAATGTAAAGTACTTAAAAAAATATATAGTGATAAAATTATAATTGAAAAAAATCCTATCGTTTTTGTAGACAAACTTATATTTAATACACCTTCAAGAGACACTGGAGCAAACGTAAAAATGGTACCACCAACCGCAAGTAAGCCAAGCCATATTGTAGCTGAAGAAAACAGAAGCACTTTTGTAACATCAACCATTGAAACATTATATAGCGAATAAAGTCTATACCTGATAGAACCACCAAAAAGCATTGAATAGCCTGTATTATTTGCTAAAATATTGCTTATAAAACACGTAAACAAAATATCTTTAGGACTTAAAGAAACTTTTGAGTTTATATATTTAAAAGCAACTATATCATAACCACCTAAAATAATATAGTAGGATAAAGCTAGTAACATCGCTAAAAATATTTTTAAAAACGGTATAGCTTTTAAAGCATTAATTATATCTGTATAACTTAAATTCTTTAGTTGATTATGTAAAAGTATTAACGCTCCAACAAAAATTAAAAAACCTATAGGTAAAAGAAAAAATTTTATCCAACTTTTCATGTATATATCTCTTTTAAGGTGTAGTGGGCATTGTCTATGAACTTTCTAGTCAAATTTCCCCAACGACTACCTCTTCTTTGAATTTTTATATATTCATCAGGACAACCAAGTTGTTTAAGTAAGTGGTTAATTGCTCTTTCAGGTAATGCTTGATTTTTGGCTCAAATATCATTCATCTGTAAGGTTATTTAACTAATAAAATAAATGTAATATAATAATCCAACTTAATAATTTTAACCTCTATACAAGAATATAATATAAAATTTAGTTAAGCAAGTATTGATTAAAGTAGCACTAAAATTATAAAAAGTAATGAAATATACAATTTATTTAGGCTTAGGATCAAACATTGGCAATAGACTAGAAAATATACTTTCTACGCTGTCATTTATACAAAGTAGTTTGCTTATAAAAATTGTTAAATTATCTTCTTTATATGAAACATCTCCAGTTGGACCAACGCAAAAATTTTTTTATAATATTACACTTAAAGCAAAAACTAATCTCCATCCTTACGATTTGTTATTTTTTTTAAAACAATTAGAACAAATTTTAGGACGTAAAAAAACTATTAAGTGGGGACCTCGCATAATAGACATTGACATTTTATTTTTTGGTAACAAAAATTTTAACAACTCTTTGCTATCTATACCTCATAAAGAACTACAGAATAGACTTTTTGTTTTAATTCCTCTTAACGAAATTGCAAAAAATTTAGTATATCCTACACTAAACAAAACAATACATGTAATATTAAAAGAAAAGTTGTTGACTCTTAAACAACAAAAGGTTAAAATTACAAAAATATACACTTAAATAATTTGTAAGGATTACAATTGAAAAATGAATAAAAAAACTGTTACAACAATTTTAGAAAAGAAACAGAAAAATAATAAATTAACAATGCTTACTTGTTACGACTACGTTATGGCAAAACTTATTTCTAAAGATGTCGATATATTGCTTGTTGGAGATTCTCTTGGCAACGTAAAACTTGGCTACGAAAATACAATTCCTGTAACAATAGAAAACATAATATACCACACTAAAGCTGTAAAACGAGGAAATAGTGGTGCTCTGATTGTTGCCGACATGCCGTTTATGTCTTATGAAGCAGACATAAAAAGTGCTGTTATAAACGCAGGACGAATTATTAAAGAAGGTGGAGCCCAAGTTGTAAAAATTGAAGGTGGCAGCGAAATCATAAAACAAGTACAAGCTATTGTCAATGCAAAAATACCAGTAATGGGACATCTAGGACTAACTCCTCAAGCAATTAATAAGTTTGGAGAATTTAAAGTTCAGGGTAGAAATAAAGAACACGCTCTAAAACTTGTAAATGATGCAAAACTTTTACAAGAAGCTGAGGCCTGCGCTATTGTACTTGAAGCAATACCAGAAGATTTAGCTAAAGAAATTACAAAAACTTTAACTATACCTACAATAGGTATAGGCGCAGGGCGCTATTGTGATGGACAAGTATTAGTTATTTATGATATGTTGGGAATGTTTGTTGACTTTACTCCAAAATTTGTAAAAAAGTATGCAAATGTTGGGCAAATTATACAAGAAGCCGTAAAAAATTATATAGATGAAGTAAAAGAAGGCAAGTTCCCAGAGGAAGGTAATGTCTATAAATGAAAGTTATTAAAATAGCATCACAGTTACAAAAAATTGCGTTTAAACATTTAAAAAGTGGGGATAATATAGGTCTTGTCCCAACTATGGGTGCATTACACCAAGGACATGAATCTTTAATCTTAAAGTCTAAAAGAAATGATGATGTCACTATAGTTTCAATTTTTGTTAACCCTGTACAATTTGGTCCAAACGAAGATTACTTAAAATATCCAAGACCTATAAAAAAAGATTTAGAGCTATGCAAAAAAAATCATGTTGATTACGTTTTTATGCCAACTGTAAATGAAATGTTTCCAAACAATTATAAAACTTTTATAGAAGTGACAGTTTTGCAAGACATTATGTGTGGAAAATTCAGACCTACTCATTTTAGAGGTGTTGCAACAGTAGTAGCTAAACTATTAAACATATCTTGTGCTTGTAATGCTTATTTTGGAATAAAAGATTTTCAGCAATTAAAAATAATAGAAAAGATGGTCAAAGATCTAAATTTCAAGACAAAAATTGTACCATGCCCTATCGTAAGAGAAAAAATTGGGCTAGCTGTTTCAAGCAGGAACTTGTACCTGTCAGCCCAAGAAAAAGAAATGAGCTCTAAAATCCATAAAATTTTAAAAAAAGTATCTATAGATTTCAAAAATAAGAACCCTCATACTTTGAAACAAAGCACTATAAGCAAATTAAATAAAATCTCTAACATTAAAATAGATTATGTAGATATTGTAAATTTTAATGATTTATCTTCTGTTAATAAAAGTACAAAAAAAGTTGTCTTAGCAGTTGCTGTATGGATAGGAAAAACAAGATTGATAGATAATATAATACTTGCAAGATAGAGAATATCATAATGATAAAATCAGATTATTTAATAATAGGCAGTGGAATAGCAGGTTTAAGCTTAGCTTTAAAAGCTGCGCAAAATTCAACAGTTTCATTGATTACAAAAAAGAAATTATTTGACTCTTCTACAGGAAAAGCTCAAGGTGGTATTGCCTGCGTTATGGACAAGCATGACAGTTTCAAAGAGCATATACAAGATACATTGGTTTCTGGAGCTGGTCTGTGCAATAAAAACATGGTAAAAAAAATGGTCAGCGAAGCTCCAGCTAGATTAAATGAACTGATAAACCTTGGCGTTAAGTTTACAAAAAAAGAAAATAATCAAGATGAATTTGATTTAGGTTTAGAAGGTGGGCATAGCAAACGTAGAATTTTACATGCTGCAGATTTTACAGGTAAAGAAATAGAAAACGTTTTAATAAAAAACGTTTTAAAAAATAAAAATATAACTGTCTTTGAAAATCATCCTGCTATAGATTTGATCATTAATAAAAACAATATTTGTGTTGGTGCTTACGTTTTTGTAAGCAAAAAGAATTATATTGAAACTTTCCAAGCAAAAATAGTAGCTCTAGCTTGCGGAGGGGCAAGTAAAACTTATCTCTACACATCAAATCCAGATGTTGCTACAGGAGATGGGATTGCTATGGCCTATAGAGCTGGAGCTGATATAGCAAACATGGAGTTTGTACAATTTCATCCTACAAGTTTATACAATAAAGATGCAAAATCTTTCTTGATATCAGAAGCAGTACGTGGAGAAGGCGCTATACTACGTTCAAAAGACGGAAATCCGTTTATGAAGAAATATAGCACTAAAAAGGAATTAGCTCCTAGGGATATAGTCACAAGAGCAATTGATAAAGAGCTTAAAACAAGAAGAGACAATTGTGTTTATTTAGATATTACTTCAAAAAGTAGAAGTTTTCTTATGAAACGTTTTCCTAATATTTATGCTAAATGTTTGGAATACGGTATAGACATGGCAAAAGATATGATACCTGTAATTCCTGCAGCACACTTTTTTTGTGGAGGAGTAAAAATAGACGTAAATGGAAGAACTAAGATAAAAAATTTATACGCCCTGGGTGAAACTGCATGCTCCGGCATACACGGAGCAAACAGGTTAGCTTCAAATTCTCTACTTGAGGGTATTGTATATGCAGATAGAGTTTATAATGATTCGGTATACTATTTAAATGAAAAACGTTACGATCTAAAAGACTTTTCTTATAAATACAAAAGTTCAAAAGAAAATGCTCTTATATACATGCAAGAATGGGAAGAAATAAGACGTACTTCTTGGAATTATTTAAGTATAGTACGCTCAAACGAAAAACTGATTAAAGCTAAAAAAAGAATAGATTTATTAAAAAGTGAAATTAACACATTTTTTGAATGTTCTCCAATAACAGTAGAAAATATAGAATTGAGAGATATAGTTTGTATTGCAGATCTAATTGTAAATTCTGCCATGCAAAGAAAAGAAAGCAGAGGTTTACACTATAATATAGACTATCCTAAAATGTTACCTACTGCAGAAGACACAATAATTAACATAAAGGATACATTTTAATGGATATAATAAAAATTCGCGGTGCAAGACAACACAATTTGAAAAATATAGATATAGATATACCTAAAAACAAGCTAGTCGTTATTACTGGCCTGTCCGGTTCAGGGAAATCTTCTCTTGCTTTTGACACAATTTATGCCCAAGGGCAAAGAAAGTATGTTGAATCTCTTTCAGCTTATGCTAGACAATTTTTAGAGCTTATGGATAAGCCTGAGGTAGATATTATTGAAGGACTTTCTCCTGCAATTTCAATAGAACAAAGAAACCCATCCCACAATCCACGGTCTACAGTTGGGACAGTAACTGAAATTTACGATTATTTAAGGTTACTATTTGCAAAAATAGGTGTCATACATTGTCCAAAATGTGGAAAACTAGTTAAATCTCAATCTGCACAGCAAATAATTGATGAAGTTATGAAACTTCCTAATGAAACTATGATTAACATAGTTGCCCCTTTAATTAAAGGAAGAATTGGTACTTATGAAGAGTTATTTTTTAGACTATTAAAAAGTGGATATTCTAGAGTTAGAGTCAATGGAAACATCTATATGCTAGACGAAAAAATAAGTTTGGATAGATATAAAAAACATACCATAGATATAATTATAGATAGGATAAAACTTAAAGAAGGTTTAAGACAAAGAGTAGCAAGTTCTATTGAAATTGCTTTAAAAGAATCTAAAGGTACAGTGGCAGTTGCTATAATAAAAGACGGGCATACCTCTTTGGAAACAATCTATAGCGAACAATACACATGTATTGATTGTGGCACAAGTTTTTCTGAGTTAGAACCTAGACTCTTCTCTTTTAATTCCCCTTTTGGCGCGTGTACTGAATGTAGTGGACTTGGTGAAAAAATAGAAATAGACGAAAATTTAATAATTCCAGACGTAAAACGCTCCATAAAACAAGGAGCAATAGTAGCCTGGTCAGATCCAATAACAACTAGAACAAACAGATGGAAAAATAGTTGGAGTGGATATTACGGACAATTGCTTAAAGAAGCTGCAAAAAAGAATAAGGTTCCATTAGATGTAGCATGGAAACAGTTAACAAAAAAACAACAAACTATTCTATTGTACGGCAGCCAAGATTTTGAAGGTGTTATAACAAATATGCAAAGGCGTTATAATGAAACAGAGTCTGAGTTTGTAAAAAATGAAATTTATAATAAGTATATGACAAAAAAAGTTTGCCCTTTATGTAAAGGCAAAAGATTAAAAAATGAAGCTTTGTCAGTTCTAATTGAAGGACAATCTATCGCTGACATTACAAAAATGTCTATAGAACAATCTTACGATTTCTTTAAAAATATAAAGTTTAACGAAAAAGATAATTTAATAAGCAAAACAATCTTAAAAGAAATTTGTGATAGATTACTATTTTTAAATAATGTTGGGCTTGGATATTTAAGCTTAAAACGAGAAAGTTCTACCCTTTCTGGCGGAGAAGCTCAAAGAATACATCTAACTAAACAAATTGGTTCTGGTCTTACTGGTATACTTTACGTTCTTGATGAGCCTTCTATTGGCCTACATCAAAGAGATAATAATAAATTGTTAACTACTTTATTAAAACTTAGAGATTTAGGCAACACTTTGATTGTTGTTGAGCACGATGAAGATACTATAAGAGCTGCAGATTATATATTAGATTTAGGGCCAGGTGCTGGCCCCCATGGTGGCCATATAGTAGCTAAAGGGACTGCTAAAGAAATAATGAAATCTAAAATTTCTTTAACTGGTAAATATTTAAAAGGAACTTTAGAAATACCTATACCTAAAAAAAGAAAAAAGCATCAAGATAAATGGCTTACTATAACCGGAGCTCAACAATTTAATCTAAAAAATATAGATGTTAATATCCCTTTAAGTTTATTCGTTTGCATTACAGGGGTGTCTGGCAGTGGCAAGTCTACTTTAATACATGAAATACTATATAAGAACTTAGCAAACAAACTATATGGTGCTAAAGAAAAGCCCGGCAAGTTCAAAACTATGGAAGGGATTTCAAATATAGACAAAGTGATCATAGTTGACCAATCTCCTATAGGTAGGACTCCTCGCTCAAACCCAGTAACTTACACAGGAGCATTTTCAGTCATAAGAGATTTGTTTGCTCAAACACCTCAAGCTAAAGCAAGAGGATATTTACCTGGAAGATTCTCTTTTAACGTCAAAGGGGGTCGATGTGAAAACTGTCAAGGTGATGGAACTTTAAAAATTGAAATGCAATTTTTGCCAGACGTATATGTTAAATGCGATGTCTGTAATGGGAAAAGGTTCAATGAAGAAACACTACAAATAAATTATAAAGGCAAAAATATAGATGAAGTTTTAAATATGACTGTTGAAGAAAGTGTAGCGTTTTTTGAAAATATCCCTAATTTAAAAAGGATTTTATCTACACTTAAAGATGTTGGGCTTGGATATATAAAATTGGGGCAAGCTGCTACAACTCTTTCAGGAGGTGAAGCGCAAAGGATAAAGCTTGCTAGTGAACTTGCAAAAAGAGCCACTGGAAAAACTTTGTATATTCTTGACGAACCTACAACTGGACTACACTTTGCAGATGTAAGTAAGCTTATAGAAGTCTTGCAAAAATTCACATATACAGGAAATACTGTACTAGTTATAGAACATAACTTAGATGTTATAAAAACTGCAGATTGGGTTATAGATTTAGGGCCAGAGGGTGGCAAGCGAGGTGGCACTATCGTAGCAGAAGGTACACCTGAAGATATTATTAAAAATAAAAAGTCTTTTACTGGCCAGTATTTAGGTAAACATATTATACGAAACAAATAAAAGGAGTTGCTATGTTTTTTAATTTAATTATTTATTCTATTATTTTTGGAATTTTTTATACATTGTTATTTTTAATTTTTCATAAATTAAAAATAGTTAAAATAAAATTTATTGCGTTATTTATGTTTACATCTATAACATATTTCGTTTTAGCTCTTCTCTTCAAAAAGTATATAAACTTATAACATGAATTTAAATTTTACAAAACAAATTTTACAAGACTTAACTAAGTTAAAAAATAAAGATTTTGCCAATTGGAGTAAAAAACTTCTCAATGTAAAAAAAGGCGAGTACGCGCAAAAGGATATTTTGTGGGGAATTAGAGTACCTCAAATACGTAATATTGCAAAAAAATACTTTAAACTAATCAATTTGAAAGAAACAGAAAAGTTGTTGCAGCATAAAGTACATGAAGTGAGACTTACATCTTTACTAATTTTAATTGAAAAATATAAATTAGCAAACCAAAGTAAACAATTAGAAGTAGTTAAAATGTATTTAAAAAATTCAAAACACATTAACAATTGGGATTTAGTAGATCTAACTTGCTATAAAATAACAGGACATTATTGGTACAACCACTTTTTATTAAACTTTTGGGGATTTGCAAAATCTAAAAACCTTTGGAAAGAAAGAATTGCTATAGTTTCAACTTTATATTTTATAAAACGTAACAGATTTGACGAAACTTTAAAACTTTCTGAAATGTTTTTAACGCATAAGCATCCCTTAATACATAAAGCTGTTGGTTGGATGCTTAGAGAAGTTGGCAAACAAAAAAAACAGGTCCTTATATCTTTTCTAAATAAGTATTATCCTCTTATGCCAAGAATAATGTTAAGGTATTCTATTGAAAAACTTTCTATTGAAGAACAAAAATATTATTTACAGAGGCACTAAATGATAACAAAAGATTTAATCTTAAAAATCTTTTCTGCAGCAAACATTTTAAGGTGGAATGATCATATTCGCCCTCTTGACTTTTTTGAAATTGATAAACAAGCACATAAAATTATAATTGCTTACATCCTTGCAAAATTTGAAGAAGAAAACAAAAAAAATATTGACTGGATAAAGCTTATTGAAGGTGGAATTTTTGAGTTTTTCCAAAGAATAATGCTTACAGACTTAAAACCTGAAGTTTTTAGAGAAATAATGTCTAAAAAAGAATTAGAATTAAACAAATGGGTGCTAACAAATTTAAAAGATAACTTATACGCTATTGGAAATGATTTTGCTGAAAGATGTGAAAATTACCTCTTAGATAAAGAGTACGCAAAATTTGAAAGAAGAATTCTAAGCGCTTCTCATTGTCTCTCAACAAGATGGGAATTCAACATAATTTACCCTTGGAACTCTATGCTGTACGGCATAGAAAAAACCCAACAAGAAATAGAAGATACTGTAGTTTCTTTTGAAGATTTGATAGGAATAAGAAAGTTACTAATAAATAGGAAATATTATGGTTTTTTAGACTTATGCGGTCAGTTAAGATTTCAACAAAGATGGGCACAAGCATTTAGGATACCCAAAACAACAGTTTTAGGACATATGCTAACAGTTGCAATTTTTGCATATTTGCTTTCAATGGAAATGAATGTTTCTAATACTAGGAAATATAACAATTTCTATTCTTCACTTTTTCATGACCTTCCAGAAATACTTACAAAAGATATAGTCTCTCCAGTAAAGTCTTCCATACCAGGATTAGATGACATAATAAAACAATACGAAAATAAGCAAGTAGACGAAAAAATATTGCCCTTAATACCTGACAGTTGGCATAAAGAAATACAGTACTTTATAAAAGACGAATTTTCAGACAAAATTATTGAGAATGGCTCATCTAAAAAAATAGAAAACATTGATAACTTTAATGATGATAAATATAATTCTATAGACGGTTCATTAGTAGAGATATGCGATAAATTTTGTGCCTATGCAGAAGCTTCGATTTCAATAAAATATGGTATAAAGTCGTCAATTTTAACAAAGTCCAAGAAAAAACTTTACGATAAATATACTCAATTAACAACCACTAAATTTAACTTAAAGCAAATGTTTGATTATTTTCAATAATACCTGACTTGGATAGTTTTAAGGAAAAAGTAAGCTTTTATTCGTAAATTTGCCAGTTTATATGAAGCCAAATAGAAAAGTCAGCAGACAAAGGAAAATGCTATAACTAGATTACTCTAGTTTAGAACCTTACCTACGTTACTAGAGCAATCGCAACAAACATTTAAACAAATTAGCAAACTAGCAAAATGAAAAGACAAGAAAGACATAAATGAATTTTGCTTCAGACAGAGCTAATTTGAAATATTAAATGTT
>JAISBM010000005.1 GCA_031266185.1 Endomicrobium sp.
TTTAGATTATTCAATGCTGAAAATATTGATAATCCTGCAAATCTTGATACCCCTGTCATAAACATAAACTTTATATGTTCATCACTTGCTTTTATCACTTGATAAAAATCATGTAGCGCTCTTTTGACTTTATCATATACTTCTTTATTACTCATATTATCTATTAATGGTTTATCGTATTCATCTATCAGCATTACTACTTGCTCCCCTGTGCTCTTGTGTAACTCCTCTATCACTTCTGCAAACTTTACTGATATAGGGGCAGACTTTGTTATCTCTACATTATTTCTCTTTGCTGTCTTATCTAAAAAAACATTAAACGATTTTTCCAGTTCATCACTATTCTTATATCCTATCTCTGCAAAGTCTAAATGTATTACTGGATACTTCTTACTCCAATCCCACTTATCCCCTATATACAACCCTTCAAATATTTCTTTGTTCCCTTTAAACAATTCTTTTAACGTACTTATCAACAACGATTTCCCAAATCTTCTCGGCCTAGATAAAAAGTATACACTTCCATTGTTTATTAAATTATATACATGCTCTGTCTTGTCTACATATACATAATTATCGGTTCTTAACTTCTCAAATGTCTGTGTCCCTATTGGCAATTGCTTCATTATTACTGTAGTTTAACAAACTCTTTAAATATTTTCGTATTGTACACTTCTTAAGCGATCTCTGTGCTTTTGTTTTCTTGGTGGTTCATCCTAACAGAAATTATTTTTGAAACACCGTATTCTTCCATTGTTACACCATACAAAATGTCAGCCATTTCCATAGTACGTTTATTGTGAGTTATAACTAAAAATTGAGTTTTAGAAGCAAATTCTCTTATCATTGCATTATATTTACCGACATTTACATCATCTAAAGGAGCGTCTACTTCATCCAAAATACAAAAAGGAGGCGGTTTAGCCATAAAAAACGCAAAAAGCAGTGCAACAGCAGTAAGTGCTTTTTCCCCTCCCGAACATAAAGAAATATTTTGAAGTTTTTTCCCTGCAGGTTGAGCGTAAATATCTATACCACTTTCTAATAAGTTACCTTCATCCGTAAGCATTAAGTCTGCTTCTCCACCACCAAAAAGTTTTTTGTAAAGATCCTTAAAATTTTCTCTAACAACATCAAAGGTTTTTTTAAAGTTTTCTACAGTAGACTGGTTAATCTTTTTTATAACTTCATGTAAGTCTTCTTTAGCTTTTAGTAAGTCTTGCTGTTGAGTTAAAAGAAAATTATATCTTTGTTCTAAAGTGTCATATTCTTCTTGAGCTGCAAGATTTACAGGACCTAGTGTTTCTATCTTTTTTTTTATGCGGTTAATTTCCTCATTATTTACTTCAACATCGTTAAAATCATTTTTTATTTCATCATAGTTTTTATTATAAACCTGCAAAAGTTTTTGCTCTAAATCATTTTTTTGATATTCAAAATTTTTTAAATCTATTTGCATAGAACTTACAACATTGTTCAATTCCTCAACTTTAGAACGTAAGTCATGCATTTTGTCGCTATCTGCGTCTAACGTTTCTTGTAAAGTTTGTTTGTCTGCCAAAGAAACTTGTATTTGAGCTTCTTTATTTGCTTGATCTTCATACAACACTTGTATTTTAGCTGTTTCTTCTTGAGCAGAAGTAACAAGCTCTGCAAGTTTATTGTTGTTTGCTATAACCTTACTTTCACAATTAGTTATCTGGTACTCTATATTGGCTATATTGTCTTGAAGGTACTGTTGCCCTTTTTGTTTGTTTTCAAGCTCAGAAACTTTCTTATCCCAATCACTTCTTGCTTGCATCATCAAAGGTGCAACCAAATCTTCCTCTTTTCTTACAGAAAACATATTATCTTCAATAATTTTTAAATCTTCGTACAATCTATTTTCTTCATTAGTCAAGTCTGAAAGTTTTGTTTCAAACACAGATATTTTATCGTTAAAAGAAGAAAGTTTTAAAGTTTTAGTTTCAATCTCTTGTTTATGTTTGGATATTTCTTCAGAAACACTTTTTATGTCAGTCCTCTTTTCTTCAATTTGAGATTGTTTCCCTTCAATTTGGGTTTTTGTTTTTATAGACTCAAAACCAAGCCTTTCTTTTTCTAGCTTCGAGCTTATTTGATACTCGTTTAATTGTTCTATTTCCGATTGAACATTTAAAATATCACTAGACAACTGTTGTGACTTTGTTTTAAGAGTTTTTATTTGCTCTTCAATCAAAACAGGCTTTTCAAAAGATATTTTTCCCCCTC
Source organism: Endomicrobium sp. (assembly GCA_031266185.1). Lineage (GTDB taxonomy): Bacteria > Elusimicrobiota > Endomicrobiia > Endomicrobiales > Endomicrobiaceae > Endomicrobiellum > Endomicrobiellum africanum. The sequence continues at coordinate 2,251 of JAISBM010000005.1, forward strand.
CTTGCACAACTACATTTCCATAAACTTTATTTGCACAAATTAAACTATCAGAACAAACAAAACGAATAATTTTTTCATCTTGTAAATCATATTTTAAATATTTTATAAGTTCTGTATATCCAAACGGAAGTCCAATAGCACTACTTCGATAAGAGTCTGTAATCTTGTCTGCAACTATAAAAGATAGTCTGCTTAACCCATTCTCTTCTAAGAAAGTGATAGCTTCTTCAGCTTTCTGTGAAGAGCCACAAATAAGGTAGTTTAACTTTTCACCAAGTGCAGAAGCTACAAGGTCTGCCTTATCAGCATCAAAATCAATTAAACTACTTATTGGTCCTCTTGCTACTGTACCTAACTTAAGTACCGCTCTAATTGAGGACCTTACAGGATCTTGCTGATCAAACTCTTTTAATGTTGCTACTCTAGATTGGTTTGAAGCTAATGTCTCTTTATGCTCAAGTAAAAGATTTTCCAACACTTTAATTTTTTCTTCATTTTCCAGTACAATTCTATTAATTTCCTCTTTTTTTTTCTCAAAAGACTCCAGAGATTTTCTGGAGGTAACAAGTTCTGCCTCTAACAAAGCAATCTCTTTATTTGTAGGTTCTATTTCACTTTCAAGCCTTGATATAATCCTTTCTAAAGAAGCAATATCTGCATCTAAATGTATTTTAGATTCTGAAAGGTCTGCTTTTAAATCTAGTTGAGTTTCTTTTTCAGACTCTAAACTTAAAAGACGACTCTGAATTTCATTTTTTTTCTTTTCAAGTTCCGACAATTGAAGCTTAATAGAGTTATATTGCTCTTGTTTCTGTTTGTACTCTTGTTCTAATTTTTCTGTTTCAGAAAGTAAATGAGTGTCGTTTGTGTTTAAATTTTTTAACTGATCTTGCATTTGAGAAATTTTTTCTTTATTTAGAGCAAGTTCCTGTTTTAGTCTTTCCTGCTCGGAATCTATTTCGCCTTTTCTGTTTGTGGCATGCTGCACTATCTGATCACAAACACCTATTTGCATTTTTATATCGCTAACGTCTCTATTTAAGTTCACATACTCTTCATTTTTTTCATCCAATTTAATATGTGTTTCTTGTATTTGACCTTCTAACTGAGACATCAGAGTATTTGTGGTTTCAAACTCTTTTATTTTTGGGTCTAGCTCCTCTTTTAATCTTTCTATTTCCTTATTGCCATAAGATATATGGGCAACTAGAGAAGCAACTTCATATTTAGCAAGTTCTTCTTGGTATTGTTTATATTGTTTAGCTTTTTTTGCAGCTACATTTAAAGCTGTTATTTGTTGTTTATGTATAACAAGAGCGTCTGAAAGGCGCGACATGTCGACGTCTATCTTTTCAAGTGTTCTTAAAGTTTCTTCTTTTCTAACTTTATATTTAGAAACACCTGCAGCTTCTTCAAACAATTCTCTTCGATCTTCAGGTTTTGCTGTAGTTAAAAAATCTACTTTTCCCTGCTCTATTATAGAATAACCGTCTGAACCTAGACCAGTATCTAAAAACATGTCCCTTATGTCTTTAAGTCTACATTGTGTTTTATTGATAAAATATTCGCTTTCACCACTTCTAAAAAGTCTTCTTGTAACTATAACTTCAGAATAGTTTATAGGTAAAATATTCTCTGAATTGTCAAAAGTAAGGGAAACTTCTGCCATGCCTGTAGTAGCTCTTGTTTGCGTACCACCAAATATAACTTCTTGCATGGTTGAGCCTCTCATAGATTTAGCTCTTTGTTCTCCCAAACACCAACGAATAGAGTCCGCTATATTAGACTTACCGCAACCATTTGGTCCAATAATACCAGAAATGCCAGGCTCAAAATCTAGCACTGTTTTATCAGCAAAAGACTTATACCCACACATTTCTACTTTTTTCAAATACATTATATTTTCCTATAAACTTTAATATTCGTCAGGGGAGAGTCCCTCATAAGATTGTCTCAACCTTTCTTGTAAACGAGCTGCTTTTTTTTCATCGCTTTTACCACTTTTACAAAAAGCTCTTGCAATAACAAAACAAGAACATCCAACAACAGAAACTAAAACAAGTTTCCCTAAAATTTCATATAAAGAATCTTTTTCTTTTACCATACTTTACATTTCCTATTTTGTGTTTGTAAAATAACATTGCCTGCTGAATTTACAAGTCTTGCAGAAATAAGATGTTCTCCAGGTGCAAAGCAAGTCCAATCAAACCACCAATAGCCAGAACTAAACCTGCAAGGAACCCATTCTCCATTATTAAATGAAAGTTCTACATAACCATCGCCAGAAGCGCCAACTCTAACAGCATAATGACAACTACTAATAGCTTCTGACTCAACTGGATAATCTATAACAATATAAATATTAGAGTCATTTTTTAAGTTTAACTCTTTTTTATCTACAAATTTCAAAATAGTTTTATTTGTTTTTGGTTTTGTTTCTTTTTTTGCGGTTGTCTTTTTTAAACTTACTTTTTTTCTCAACGATTTAAGAACCATTTCCCAATACCTCCGACTATATATTTTTGTCGTTATCATAGGAAAGACGCATAAACCCACAAACAAATACAAAACTTTAATTTAATTAAGATTTAAAATTAGCATATATTGCATACTTTTTATAAACCTTACCGTTCATCATTTCTGCAGTACGACATGTCATTACATTGTCTTCTAATACCCAAGAAAGTTCACAATGTTTATAACCCAATTTCAAAGCATTTTTAAGACCTTTTTCATACATAATAGCTTCTATGCCTTTATGTCTATACTCTTTTAGAACACCCATTACCATAAGCCTTAAACCATCTATTTTTCTTCTATAATACAAAAATTTAAAAATTCCAAACGGCAAAATTTTACCATCTAATTTACTTAAAACTTGGTTATAATCTGGCAAAGATATAAGCATTCCTATAGCAACACCTGACATTTTAGCTATTATTATCATTTCAGGGTCTATAAGATTTTTTAGTTTTGATGCAATACTTAAAAACTCTTCATTAGTCCAAGGCACAAAGCCCCAATTTTTCCCCCAAGCGCAATTATATATAGATATTGCTGAAGCTAAATCTTTTTTAAAAGAACTCTTTTTTAAAGTTGTTATTTGTAACATAGGCATCTTTTTTTTTGCCATATTTACAACTTTTTCAAGTCTAGCTACCCTAGAATCATTTGTAACGTCCATATCATAAGCGTAAAGTTCTTTGATTTTTTCAAGCCCGCACCCTTTGGCAAGGTCTAGATAATATCCCGGAGTATAAGGCATCATAATACTTGGTAAGATATCAAAACCATCCATCAAAAAGCCACATTCATCATTTGTAGATGGGTTCATAGGGCCCATAACTTTATGTATACCGTGTTCTTTTAACCAACATTTCAGACTGTCAAAAAGAGCTTTAGCAACAGCTATATCGTTAACACTTTCAAAAAATCCAAAAAATCCACACTTATCATTTTGAAAAGATATATAATTATAATCAATAATGGCAGCAATCCTACCTAGAATTTTCTCTTCATCGTTACAAGCTAAAAAGAGTTGTTTTTTTGCGTGTAACCAAAAAGGATTTTTTACACTTAAAATTTCTTTTACATCAATTTTTAAAGGAGGTACCCAAAACTTGTTATTTTTATAAATCTCCCAAGGGAAATCTATAAACTGTTTTAATTGCTTTTTGTTTTCTACATTAATTACTTTCATCTATTATAAATACTCTTGATAAGATGTCACACTATGATACCGTAAGCTTTTCCAACTTTTTTAAATTTTTCTAAAATAAAATTTAAATGCTCATCACTATGAGTTGCCATATAGCTTGTCCTAATAATCGCTTGCCCTTCAGGCACTGCAGGAGTAACAACAGGAGATGCAAAAACACCTTCATCAAAAAGCATTCTCCACATTTTAAATGCTACTATATCTGTACCTACAGTTAAAGGTATAATAGGAGACTCTGAGTTGTTCGTGTTAAACCCTAAAGATTTAAAAGCTTCTTTCATTTTTTTTGCTGTACTCATAAGTTTTGTTCTTCTTTCTGGTTCTTGCTGTATTAAATCCAAAGAAGCGTCAATTGCACCTACACAAGCCGACGGAAGACTTGCCGTAAAAATAATAGACCTAGCATTGTGTTTTATATAATCTATAACCTCTACCTTACTTGCTATAAAACCACCAATAGAAGCCATAGACTTAGAGGCTGTAGCCATTAACACGTCCACTTCATTTTCCATATTAAAATGTTCACCTGTCCCTCTACCATTTTCACCTATTACACCTAAAGAGTGAGCTTCATCCACAAAAACTCTTGCTTCATACTTTTTTGCAAGTTTTGAAATTTCAGGAAAGTTTGTAATATCACCCTCCATACTGAAAATCCCATCAACAACTATTAAAGTCCCTTTACCTTGATGCTTTATAAGTTGTCTTTCTAAGTCTGACATATCATTATGTCTAAACCTTGCCATTTGGCCAAAAGACAAACGACACCCATCTACAATAGAAGCGTGGTCTAATTTATCTGTAATAATAACTTCACTTTTTGAAATTAAGCACGATAATGCTCCCAAATTTGAGTGATGACCAGTGGTAAATAAAACTGCATCTTCTTTCCCAACAAATTTTGCAAATTTTCTTTCAACTTTTTCATGCAAATCATTTGTTCCATTGAGAAGTCTAGACCCTGTACAAGAAGTACCATAACGTTGAGCTGCTTTAATAGAAGCTTCTATAACTTTAGGGTGGTTAGCAAGCCCAAGATAATTATTAGAACAAACAACTATTCTTTTTTTACCTTCAACTATAATTTCAGGGCCTTGTTCAGACTCAACTCTATGATAATATGGATAATATCCCAATTTTTTAAATTCATTTGCAGTCTGAAAATTAAAACACTTTTCGAAAATATCAGAACCCATTCAAACATCTCCCATTTCGTATTAATTTATTAAAAAAAACCTTTTTCTAAGTACCAATTATACGTTATTTTAGAAGCAACTTCAAGACTAGTAAAAGACATCTCCAAGTCGTTTTCAATAGGTTTTGTATCGCAACACCAATTACCACAAAGAATTTCATCTATTTTTTGCTCATTTAAAACCAAAGGTTTTTTTGTTAAACATGACAAAAATTTAGACACAAAACCTACAAGGTAAAAAACAAAGTCAGGAACAATAATTGGAATTGTCTTAACACCTACACTATTAGATATAACTACACCGATATCATTCCAAGTATATTGAGTAGAATCTGCAAGATAATACGTATTATTGTTTGTTTGTCTACTTTCTATGGCTTTTGCCACAGCACTTGCAACGTCTTTAACGTAAACTAGTTGTAAAAGCCTTTTCTTAACAGTTACAGGGCGCAAATGTTTATTAACTAAATTAAAAAATATAAATATATCTTTGTCTCTAGGCCCATAAACTGCAGCTGGCCTAAAAATTGTATATGGCACTTTATCACTTAGCATACACTTTATTTCAATCTCTGCAGCAAGTTTACTTCTACCATAATCAGAAACCGGGTTTTCTTTATCTGTTACTTGCCTTAGAGAGTTTGGGTTAGATGCTCCTTGTGCAGCTTGAGATGAAATAAATATAAACTTTCTTAAGGTCAGATTATTTTCCAAAATAGCGCTACATAATTTCTTTGTGTTTTCAACGTTAACATTAAAGTACTCTTTTTTACTTGTGGCTCTTACAACCCCTGCACAATGCACAATAATATCAAAACCTTTAACCAAAGTAGTTAAAAACTTTTCATCATCTAAACTACCACACAAATATTCTAAAGGCAAATCTTTTATCCATTTTAAGTTTGACGTTTGTCTAACTAAGCACACAACCCTATATTTTTCTTCAAGCAAAGCTTCTACAATATGACTACCAACAAAACCAGTTGCTCCTGTAACTAACACTTTTAACATTATAATAACCTTTAAAAACTAAAATCTATATACCTGACCACAACCCTTGTGAGTTTACCCTACAACAACTATAAAGCTTTTATAATTCTCTTAAGAACTTCATTTGTAAAATATATCTCTTGATTTTATTGTTCATCTGCAGAAGCTTTTTTATTATTTGATCAAACACAGCATATACAAAATCATATTTTAACTAAATTGTATCACTTGTTAAAGTTATCTTTCAATAATCTTTCATCAAGATAATAGCATATAAATTTAAATTGATTTTTCAAGAACAGTATATTTATATTTTTATATTAACTTTTTTTGAACTCTTCACTTAATTTACTCAAAATTATATAATTGCACTATATATAGAATAGCAGTTGAAATAAAATACACAATTTAGTGGCGTAAATAAATAACAAAGGATGATTTTATGGCAACAGAAAGATTAGCAAAATGGAATAAAGAAGCAGAGGAATTTTTTGAAAAAGTCAAGATAATAGTGTAGTGTTAGATATAGTTATATCTTATGCCTGCGCAAGCCAAACAGGAGAAGGATTTGAAGAGTTAGTTAATACAATAAATAGTGAAAGTATTAAGAGAAAAGTAAAGAAGGTTGTTATAACAGATACGTCTTATCTTTATAGACACCCTATTCC
>JAISBM010000001.1 GCA_031266185.1 Endomicrobium sp.
AATACCAGGTATACTTCATAATTATGTGTATGCAGATGTTCCTCTTAATTTAATTTCAGAAGCGCAAGAGATTAGCGGTGTGGAGTACTTAGACACAGATTCTTCTATTATAGCTCATCCATTAGAAGTTATTTCTGAGGGTAGAGATGCAATAGATGCTACTAAGTTTGTTATAAACGGTATTGATGGCAAAGGTGTGAAACTTGCAGTTATTGATACTGGTTTTAAAAATTTCGATGTATTGCAAAAACAAGGAGAGCTTCCGCAAACGCTTATAGCAAAGGATTTTGTAGATAAGAATATCTCTACAGTTACAGATTTAGATCCTAGCTCAGAAACAGAACCGCATGGATCGGGATGTGCAGAAATAATTTGTGATATTGCTCCTTGCGTGGAAATGCACTTACTAAAAGTAAAAACTAATGGAGACTTAACTACTGCTTACAATTATTGTGTAAATAATGGGGTAAACATTGTAAGCTGTTCTTTAGGTTTTGATGGCGAATGTTTTATGGATGGGACAAGCTATTCTGCAATAGTAGTTGATGCGGCTACTAACTCCAATATTTTATCTATTGTAGCAGCAGGCAATGGAGCTCAAAAGTCTTGGTTTGGAAAATATCAGGAAACAATTCCAAATTTTATGAGATTTGCAAACGGTTCTGATTTTTTAGAGATTCAAATTAGCTCAAATGTAACGATTAACCTTATGTGGAACGATTTTACTGCTAGGGCTACAAAGTACGATTTACACATTTATGAACAGAACGGAATATTTATATCTTCAACTGATTATATGGGTGGTGCTCCTAAGGTTTTTATCGAAAATCTACCTGGCCACGCTTTTTTGAATGTTTACAAGTTAAAGATTCAAAAGAGTATAGATCCTCAGGCTAATAGAGAATTAAGATTGTATATTTCAGGTGATGAAGCAAATGTAAATGTTGTTAGAAACGAAATAGATGTAAACCCAGAGTCTAGTATTTCTTCTCCTGGAGACGCTAAAACTGCATTAACAGTGGGCGCTGTAAACGTTTCCAAATATGCTTCTGGCGGTGGTATAGACAATTATAGTGCTAGAGGACCTCTGAGAAATCAAATTTCTTTTACTGACAGCATAAAGCCTGACGTGACTGCTCCTTCAGGTGTTACAACTATATCTTATGGTCCTCATTCTTTTAGCGGAACTTCTGCAGCTTGCCCTCATGTTGCTGGAGCTGCTGCACTTCTTTTAAGTTTAGATCCTACCCTTTCAACAAATACCGCAAATGGTACATTTAAGAAAAAAGTTTTAGAAAATGTAACCTCGGTATATGCGCCGGACTCCCCTAACAATACTTACGGGTACGGTAAGCTTATTTTAAATAATAACATTATCCCGTTTAATAATATTGGAAATTTTGTATGTTATCCAAACCCTGTTAGTTTAAGTGAAAAAGGGTATATAAAAGTAACAAATTTTCCTTTTCATACATCTATGATAGACGTTGTGGTTTATACAGTGACTGGAGAATTTGTAAAATCTTTTAATGCAGAAGATTTAATAAATGATATTACTTCAAATAAAAGAATGATTAAGTGGGACTTAAGGAATCAAAGTGGGGCTTTAGTTGCTCCTGGTGTGTACTTTATAAGCATAAAAACCTTGATAGGCGGTAATCAGGTTAAAAAAATTGCTATTTCAAGGTGATATAACAACGATAAGGTTTAGCTTAGATAATAATTATTGCATACATGTCTGCTTATTACAAAAATTTGCAAATAAAACAAAGAGAATTATAACAATGTTTTCTCTAATTTACTCTGCGACACTTAATGGAATAGATGCAAGTATAGTAGAAGTGGAAACTTATATTTCTTCAGGTATGCCAGTTTTTTCTATTGTTGGCTTGCCTGACGCTACAGTTAAAGAATCTCGCAATAGAGTTATTGCTGCAATAAAAAACTCAAACTTTGCTTTCCCTACAAAAAAAATTACTATTAATTTAGCTCCGGCTGATATAAAAAAAGAAGGTGGTATTTTTGATTTACCAATAGCCTTGTGCATATTAGCAGCTATTGGTAAAATAAAAAAAGAAAATCTTAAAAAGTTTTGTGCAGTTGGAGAATTATCTTTAGATGGTAAAATAAGGGAAATTAAGGGATCGTTACCTATTTCTTTGGCTTTACCAAAAAACAATATAAAAAATTTTATAGTTCCATTTGAAAATAGACAAGAAGCATCTGTAGCAGGAAGGGTAAATGTTTTTCCATTTAAAACTTTATCGGAAGTTGTTCAGTTTATTAATGATGAAACACTTGTTACCCCATATATGTACAACGAAAACGAAGTTGTTAGCAGTTTTTTAAATCATGAATATGATTTTTCAGATGTTAAAGGTCAAAAAAGTGCAATACGAGCTGCAGAAATTGCTGCTTCGGGTGGCCATAATTTGTTGATGTGTGGTCCACCTGGGTCAGGAAAAACTATGATAGCAAAACGTATCCCAAGTATTCTTCCTCCAATGACTTTTAATGAATCTATAGAAACTACAAGGGTATGGTCTGTTATAGGTAACAATTTTTGTAAAGGGCTTATTAAAACCCGCACGTTTAGGAGTCCACATCATACTACTTCTGCGATTGCTTTAGCTGGTGGTGGAACTTATCCTAAACCTGGAGAGGTAAGTCTTGCACATAATGGTGTTTTGTTTTTAGATGAATTTGCAGAATTTAAAAGAGATTCTTTAGAGATTTTAAGACAACCTTTAGAAGATAAAAGAATAACAGTTTCTAGGGCGAAAAATAGTTTTACGTTTCCTGCTTCATTTATGCTAGTTGCTGCTATGAACCCTTGTCCTTGTGGCAATTTGGGCCATAGAGAAAAAGATTGTGTTTGTACACCTCTACAAATAAACAAATATAAAGGTAAAATTTCTGGTCCTTTAATGGACAGAATAGATATTCATGTTGAAGTGTTAGCACTAAAATTATCTGAACTTACAGAACTAAATGCTGTTTCAGAAAGTTCTGCAGAGATTAGAGAAAGAGTAATAAAGGCAAGACAAATACAAAATGAAAGGTTTTGTAAAAGTAAAATACATGCAAATGCTCAAATGCAATCAAAAGAAATAAAAAAACATTGTATTTTAAATAAAGATGCTTATGATATATTAAAAATGTCTATGGAAAAACTGAAGTTTTCAGCTAGGTCCTATGATAAAATTTTAAAAGTTTCACGCACTATTGCGGATTTGGATAGAGTTGAAAAAATTGGTCCTAGTCATATAGCAGAGGCTGTAAAGTATAGATTTTCTGATAGAAATTTGTAAAGAGAAAAAATGATAAATAAAAAATCTTTTAGTATCTACATGATTGATAGAAGTTAAGTATAAACTAATTTTTGTATTATGTTTCAAAATGCTACAACATTGTATGCAGGTCTAATCAACACATCTTGCAAGAAATATCTAAGAAATAGTATACTCTATAAAGACCACATCAATCCCATTTATTTTGCTGGTTTTAGGCAATGTATGAAAGCGTATTTAAAAGAGTTTGATAAATTAGTTGACATTTTTGTTGAGTTACGTTCTAAAAATGGATGTGTATGGGACAAAAAACAAACGCACGGGTCTTTAATAAAATATTTGTTTTCTGAAAGTAGAGAAGTAAGAAAAGCTATAAAAAATAAAGATATGCAAAATTTGCAAGAAGAGCTTGGAGATATTTTACTACAAGTTGTATTTCATGCCCAGATAGCAAAAGAAAATAAAGATTTTGATATTGCCAGTGTCATAAAAAGTTTAAATAAGAAACTTATAAGAAGACATCCTCACGTTTTTGGCAACTGTAAAGCTAAAACTGCAAAAGATGTAGAAATCATATGGAAAAAAGTTAAAGCTAAATAAAAAGCGTTAAAAAATTAACCAGTTTAAATTTAAGTGGGATACTTATAAAATAATAGTAGCAAATAAAAAACCAGTTAGGAGTTATTATGTTAAGCAGAATTTTAGCGTGTAGAAAAATTGCGACAGTGTTTAGCATGTTATTTGTGGTTGCAAGTCGTGCTTTAGCAGGTGAAGCAAATTTAGTCATTCCAGATTTGTCTTCTGTGAGTTTTTTTGGGAATTTGATAGATGGTAAAGCTCTTTTAATGTTTGGGTTTCTTGTTTGTATTTTTGGTTTAATTTTTGGGATTTACCATTTTCTAAACATAAAAAACCTTCCAGTTCATAAGTCAATGCAGTCTATTTCAGAACTCATATATGAAACTTGCAAAACTTATCTTATAACGCAAGGCAAGTTTATTGTTATTTTAGAAATTTTGCTTGCAGCTATAATAGTTGTATATTTTGGTTTGTTAGAACATTTTTCAGCAGTTAAAGTCATGACAATTGTTTTTTGTAGTATTGTTGGCATACTTGGCAGCTACACTGTAGCATGGTTTGGTATGAGAATTAACACATTTGCAAACTCTAGGACAGCTTTTGCAAGTTTAAAAGGCAAACCTTTTCCTCTTTATGCTATACCTCTTCGCGCAGGTATGAGTATCGGCATGCTCTTAATTAGCATAGAGCTTTTAATAATGCTTATCATTCTTCTTTTTATACCTTCAGATTTTGCAGGGCCTTGTTTTATAGGCTTTGCTATAGGAGAATCTTTAGGTGCTTCGGTTTTAAGAATAGCAGGTGGAATTTTTACAAAAATTGCAGATATTGGCTCAGATTTAATGAAAATTGTTTTTAACATTAAAGAAGATGATGCAAGAAATCCTGGCGTTATTGCAGATTGTACGGGAGACAACGCTGGAGATTCTGTAGGTCCTACAGCAGACGGATTTGAAACTTACGGAGTTACAGGAGTAGCTCTTGTAACTTTTATAGTGCTTGCAGTAAACGACCCTGTTTTGCAAGTAAAGCTTTTAGTGTGGATTTTTGTTATGCGTTTAATAATGCTTATTTCCAGTGCTCTTTCTTATGGAATTAACGCTTTGTTTGCAAAACTTAAATATTTAGTTGCAGATAAAATGAATTTTGAAGCACCTTTAACTTCTCTGGTATGGATAACTTCAATAGTTTCTATAGTTTTAACATTTATTGTTTCTAACATTGTTATTGGAGATTTAGGAGATGGTTCTCTTTGGTGGAAACTTTCTCTTATAATTAGTTGTGGAACAATAGCAGGCGCTATAATACCGGAAGTTGTAAAAATTTTTACATCTGTAAAAAGTTCTTTTGTACAAAATGTAGTGAACTCTTCAAGGCATGGCGGTTCTTCGCTTAACGTTCTTGCAGGTCTTACAGCTGGTAACTTCAGTTCTTATTGGATGGGAATAGCAATTATTATTCTTATGGCTATAGCTTATTTGATAAGTTCTTTAGGTCTTGGCGATATAATGATTGCCCCTGCAGTTTTTGCGTTTGGACTTGTAGCTTTTGGTTTCTTAGGTATGGGCCCTGTAACAATTGCTGTTGATTCTTATGGACCTGTTACCGATAACGCTCAGTCAGTGTATGAACTTTCGTTGATAGAGAATATTCCTAGCATAGACAAAGAAATTGAAAAGGATTTTGGATTTAAGCCAACTTTTGAAAAATCTAAACTTTTACTTGAAGAAAACGATGGAGCTGGAAATACGTTTAAAGCTACAGCCAAACCAGTTCTTATAGGAACAGCTGTAGTAGGCGCTACAACAATGATTTTTTCTACAATTGTTATGCTTACAGATAAGCTTACTACAGGGTTAGAGTACTTATCTTTAATACATGCTCCTTTCTTGTTAGGTTTAATTGCAGGAGGTGCTGTGATTTATTGGTTTACGGGTGCATCTAACCACGCTGTAACAAGTGGAGCATACAAAGCTGTAGAGTTTATTAAAAAAAACATTAAGCTTGACGGGACTGCTCAGAAAGCTTCTACAGAAGACTCCAAAAAAGTTGTAGAAATATGTACTAAGTACGCTCAAAAAGGGATGATCAACTTGTTTATGGTTGTCTTTTTTACCACTTTAGCGTTTGCTTTTATCGAACCTTACTTTTTTATAGGATATCTTATTTCTATAGCTTTGTTTGGTCTTTTTCAGGCAATATTTATGGCAAACGCTGGCGGTGCTTGGGACAATGCAAAAAAATATGTTGAAGTTGATTTGCGTGAAAAAGGCACAGAGCTTCACAAAGCTACTGTTGTTGGTGACACGGTAGGCGATCCATTTAAAGACACTTCATCTGTAGCCATGAACCCTATTATTAAGTTTACAACTCTTTTTGGTCTTTTAGCTTTAGAGCTTGCAATAGTACTTAATAATGAAGGTCCTTTGAGTAGTATTCTTGCGGCTTTATTTTTTATAGTGTCTATTGTTTTTGTAGTAAAATCTTTCACAGATATGAAAACAAAAGATGAAGAAGTAAAATAATAAAACAAGGAAAAACAGTTAAAATTATTTTCGGGATGGCGAATGTTTATTTTAGTTTCGTCATCCCGAAATTTTTTAAAGTACAAAAATGAAATTTATAAGAAATGTTTTTGCACTTTTATTAATCCCAGCAGTAGGAGCAATAGGGTATACTTTTTTTAAAAGTTTTCTTATATTTGTAGTAAATTCTGGTAATAAGTTTGCTACATTTTGGATAGGAATTTTAGTTTATATTGTGTTTCAAGTTGTTTTATATAAGCCAATGCGTGCATATGTTTTTGGGCATGAGCTGTCACATGCTATTGCTGGCATTTTAAGTGGAGCTAAGATAAAAAAGTTTAATGCTGGTAAAGAGTCTGGAAATGTAGTTTTAAATAAAGATAACATATGTATAACATTAGCTCCTTACTTTTTCCCTATATACACAATTATTATAGTGGTTACTTACTTTTTGTGCGGCTATTTTTTAGATGTAAAACCATTTTATAATTGTTTTCTTTTTTTTGTAGGACTGTCGATAGCTTTTCATATAGCTCTTACAATATATGTGCTTACAATAGAACAGTCAGACTTAAAAGTTTATGGAACTTTTTTTTCTTATGTTATAATTCTTTTTATAAATTTTATAGTTTTTACTGTAATTTTTAGTTTAGTATTTTTAAATGAAATAAATATAAAAAGTATTTTTGTAGAATATTTTGAAAATATAGTTTCTATATACAAATTTATTTATTATGGAGTATTAGATATATGGGTTTCATTCCAAAAGACGAAATAAAGAGAAAGTTTGTACATTTAATGTGTCTTATATATATTTTAGGGTATTGGTATTTACCAAAAAATTTTGTTGTTTTGGGTTTAAGTATAGCTATAACTATAGTTGTATTTTTGGAAATTTTAAGATTTAAAGTACATAGCTTTAATAATTTTTTAAAGGATAACTTTAAAGGGTTTTATAGACAACAAGAAGCAGATAAAATGTGCGGTCTTGTTTGGACACTTTCAGGGGCACTTATTACTATACTAATGTTCCCTAACAAGTATATGGTTTTTGCTAGTTTTTTATACTTAGTTTTTGCAGACGCTGCAGCTGCTTTAATAGGAAGGGCTTTTGGGAAGCATAAAATATTGTTTGGCAAAAGTTTAGAAGGGAGTATGGCTTGTTTTCTGGTGTGTTTTATAATAGGTTTATTCATGTTCAATTTTTGGTTTGCATTTATTGGGGCTATTATAGCAACATTTGTAGAAGCAGTGCCTTGGAAATTAAATGACAATTTTTGGATGCAGATAATTAATGCCGGGATGTTAACTTTGTTGTCTAATGTAATGGTATGGCCAAAATGAAGGAAATATTAATATCTTTATACATATGTTTATTTAGTTTTTCTCTTACGCAAGCAAAGACATTTTATGCGGACGGTTCTAAACTTGAGAAGAAGGTTGCTTTAACTTTTGATGACGGGCCTGGCAAAGCTACAGAAAAAATATTAGAGATTTTACAAGAAAAAAATGTTAAAGCTACATTTTTTATGTTAGGTGTAAGTGTAGCAAGCAATCCTGCCCTTGCAAAAACCATTTTAAACAAAGGTCACGAAATTGCAAACCATACTTATAGGCACATAAATTTTTATGCTTATGAAAGTGAAAATAAATTTTTAAAGATGGAACAAGAAATTTTAAAAGCAGAAGATATAATAAAAAACACTTTAGGTGTAAAAACTTTTCTGGTCAGATTCCCTTATGGTTATGCAAGAGAGGATGCTATAGCGACAGCAAAGAAGTTAGGATATTATGTAATTAACTGGAGTTTTGGTACAGATTGGAAAGATATGCCAGCAAGCCAAATGTACTTAAAATACAAAAATGCTATAACAAGTGGAGCGATATTTTTAATACACGATTTGTTTAAAAATGGAAAAGTTATATCGTTTTTAGGAGACTTTATAGATGATATTAAAAATAAAGGGTACGAAATAGTTACAATAAGTGAGCTTCTTGATATAAAAGGTCCAAATGTAAAATAATGATGGGAGGTGTTAAAGTGGCTAACATTTTAATTTTATCAGTTGAACAAAGAAAAACTTGTGCTGTAAAAATTCAAGAGACTTTAACAAATTCAGGCTGTGAAATAAAAACAAGACTTGGCATACATGACAGTTCTTTGCAATCTTGTTCACAAAAAGGGCTTATTATTTTAGAAATCATTGCAGAAAAATCAGAAATTGATAACCTTGTCTTGCAACTTCAAAAAATAGATGGTGTAAAAGTAAAGCTTGTAACTATATAGATTTTCTAATAGATTAACTGTAATCAAACTGATAATAAAATTATTACATAAAATGTTCTGCAGCTAAAATAAAAATTATCCCTACAAAAAGCATAAGAGCAGTAGCTCTATTTTTACATTTGTGCGTTTCTGGGATTAAATCAGACGCGGATAAAAATATAAAAGAACCTGCTGTTATGCCAAGCAAAGCTCCAAGGCCAGGCATAGAAATATTTTTTAATAAAAACATACCAAGCATTGTTCCTATCGGTGTAAAGCAGGCAGTAAGAAAGGAAATATTAAAAATTTTCTTTTTAGACATTCCACTGTGCAACAAAATACCTGAAATTGTTATCCCGTCTGGAAGTTTGTGTAAAAGTATTGCTAAAGTTGTTAAAATCCCAAGATTTGAGTTTGCTTCAAACCCTACTGCAATCATAAGGCCGTCTAATATAGAATGCAACAGAAGACCTGTTATTGAAGCAACATGAGTATGTTTACTGTTTGAGCATTCATGGTCATGACAAGGATGAAACAAAACTACAAACTGCAAAAAAAACATAATAGAGAACCCTAATAAGGTATATATCAGGGTTTTTGAGTTTAATTCTAATCCTTCAGGTATCAAGTGAGAAAATGCAAGTGTAAGCATAACACCAGCAGCAAAATTAATTATAAGTAAAGAATTTTTTTCAGACCATTTGTGAAATGTAATAAGTATAATAGATCCGAGCATTGCAGCACTAGCTGCTATAAAAGAGTAGACAATTTCCATCTTTCCTCCGAAATGATAGATACTAACATTGAGCTTTTTTAGTTCGTTAAATTTGTTTTTAACGACAATACTTTTTAGTAAAAAAATGCACCTAAAATAATAAGACCAGCATAAGAAAAATGGCTATAGCTTTTAGAGTAAAAAAAACCTCCTGTTTGAATAAATATTAGTAAGAAACTAATAGATATAGCAACAGGTATTTTTAATTTTTTCATTTTAAACTTTACGCAATATGTTTCTAAAAACTATTTTAGGTGTAAACATTTAAATAAACTTGTATTCAATTTAAAATCACATTAAAATTCATATTATTATAAACGTTATAGGTTTTTTAGTGTAATGTTTAAATATCTGCAAATTTTAAAGCGTATATGTTTAAACTTTCAAGTTTTTAAAAAAACTTTATTATAGTGTATTTAAATTTTCTTCAGTAAATTTTATAACATTAAACATCATTTCAACAGCTTTTTGTGGAAACTCCCCGACAGAGGTTTCTGCTGAAAGCATTGTATAGTCTGTCCCATCGATAACAGCATTTGCAATATCGCATACTTCTGCTCGTGTTGGAACAGGATTTTCTATCATACTGTCAAGCATTTGCGTTGCAGTAATCACAAAAGTATTATGCTTTTTACATTTTTTAATTATACGTTTTTGCATTATAGGTACTTCGTATATAGGTATGGACACGCCCATATCGCCTCTTGCTACCATTATGCCGCTTGTAGCAGTCATGATTTTTTCAAGATTTTCTATTCCATACATATCTTCAATTTTTGCTACAAGCTTACACTTTGTGTTATTTTTTTCTTTTAGTATGTCTACTAAAGGTTGCATATCTTGCGCATCTCTAACAAAAGAGTTTGCCACAAAATCTAAATCTTTTTCTAAGGCAAACATAAACCATTTTTTATCTTTTTCTTCTAACAACTCAAACTCAAGCTTTGCATAAGGTATATTAACACCTTTAGATGTTTTTAGAAGATAGTCCATTTGTACTTGGGCAACTACTTCATCTTCTCTTGAAGATAACACTTTTAAAGTTAGGTTTCCATCTTCAATAAAGATTGTAAGACCTTCTTTAATAACTGTAAAAGAGTTGGGATAATCTATATGGACTGTTTTGTTGTTCCCTACTATATTTTTTCTTGTTAGGATTATTTCCTGTCCTTTCTTTAATTCTACTTGTTCATTTTCGATTTTCCCTACTCTAATCCTATGCCCTTCAAGATCTGCAAGAATTTTAACATTTTTGTTATATTTTTTATTAACACTTCTAATTGTTTTAATATCTTGTTCATGCTCTTGAAAACTTCCATGAGAAAAATTGAGTCTTACCATAGTCATACCGTTTTCTGCTAACGTTTTTAGTGTTTCAATAGAACGTATAGAAGGCCCCATTGTACATATTATTCCTGTTTTAACCACAGAACAACTCCTTTTTATGTATGCATTTGCTATTTTAAAATATAAAATAAATAAAAAAAGCGTGAATTCTGATGAATTCACTCCTGAAAAATTATATAAAAATGATTGTTTAAAGTCAATGTGTATATTTGACTAAAAAGTAAAAATTTTGCATAATTTATATCGGGTTAAGTGAACAAGCATAAAAGGAGAAGTTATAAAATGAAAGAAGCAATACATCCAAAATATGAAGACTGCACAGTTTCTTGTGCGTGTGGTTATACGTTTAAGACTCGCTCAACAAAACCGGTTATAAAGTTAGAGATTTGCTCTAACTGTCATCCGTTTTTTACAGGTAAGCAAAAACTTATAGACACTGCTGGTCGTGTAGAAAAATTCCAAAAACGTTTTGCTAAAACAGAAGGCAAAACAGTTGTAATAAAAAAAGCTAAAAAGGTAATATCTCCAAGAAAAACAACAGGGAAGGTTTTAACAACTTCTCCAAAAAAAGTAAAAACAGCAACAAAGAAAGAAAAAGAGTCTAAAACAAAATAGTTAAACAAAAGCATTATATATGGAAGAATCTCTAGTTATTGGGATCCTTCCATATTTTTTATAAATATTACAGCATTATGCTTTATCTAGAATTTTTAGCATGTTTGTAGTTTTAATGAGGAACTTTCAATGCTTTTAGAAAAATTGAAGTTATTTAAAAAACAGTTTGAAGTGACTCAAAAGAGTCTGGGTAACTCTTCTATTGTTTTAGATAAAGAAAAATATAAAGAGCTTACCAAGCAACATTCTTATTTAAAACCATTAGCAGAAAAGTATGCCCAATACTCAAAACTTTTAAATGATATAGAAGGTGTGGCAGAGCTAAAAAAATCTGAAGATGTAGAAATAAGAGAGATGGCAATATCAGAGTATAACGATCTTATTGAGCAGAAAGAAAAAATGCAAACAGAAATAAAAGTTTTGCTTATTCCTCCAGATCCTAATGATGGTAAAGATATTATTGTAGAAATACGTGCTGGTACAGGTGGAAATGAGGCAGCCTTATTTGTCGGCGACTTGTATAGAATGTATACGAGATTTGCTGATAGAAATGGTTGGCGGTATGAAGTTTTAGATTCAAATTCAACAGGTTTGGGAGGTTTTAAGGAAATTGTTTTTGAATTAAGTGGTACTAATGTTTGGCGCAACTTGAAATTTGAAAGAGGTGCTCACAGAGTACAGAGAGTCCCTGCAACGGAAGCATCTGGTAGAGTGCATACCTCTGCAGTTACTGTTGCGGTTTTGCCACAAATGCAGGAACTTGATGTCGAAATAAAAATAGAAGATTTAAGAATTGACACATATAGAGCTTCAGGAGCAGGTGGGCAACATGTAAATAAAACAGACTCTGCAATAAGAATTACACATGTACCTAGTGGGCTTGTGGTTGTTTGTCAAGATGAAAGAAGCCAAATAAAAAATAGAGCAAAAGCTTTTAAAGTTTTACGAGCAAAACTATATGAGCAAAAAGCTCTAGAACAAGAAAAACAGCTTTCAAGTCAAAGAAAACAACAAGTGGGTTCTGGAGATAGGTCTGAAAAAATAAGAACGTATAATTTCCCTCAAAATAGAATAACAGACCACAGGATAGGTTATAGTGTTTACAATATTACAGAAGTTATGGATGGGGATTTATCAGAACTCGTAAATAAGTTAATAGAGGCTGACGTTGAAGAAAAGTTGAAGGTTAATAATATTTGATGTTTAATAAGTATGACGTATTTTCAGTTTTAGAGACAGCCAAAAAACTTTTAAAGTTTAAAGAACTTCCAGATTACAAGTCTGATGCAGAGGTTCTTTTAAGTTTTTTGCTACAAATAAAACGGTCTAGGTTACCATTCGCATATAATCAGATTTTATCTTTAAACCAACTTTGCCAATTTGAAAAATATATTTTAAGACGTGCTAAAAGAGAACCTGTGGCTTATATAATAGGGCATGCTGGTTTTATGGAGTTTAAGTTTAAAGTTGATAAAAATGTTTTAATACCTAGACCAGAAACAGAATTTTTAGTAGAAACAGTGTTAAATTTAGCAAAAAAAGAAACTAATCTAAAAATTTTGGATTTATGTACAGGGTCTGGCTGTATAGGTATAAGCCTTGCAAAAATGGGGACATTTAAAACTATTATAGCAACAGACATTAATAAGTGCGCTTTAAAGCTTGCCAAAGAAAATGCAAAAATTAATGGCGTAAAAAGTATAAAGTTTATTGAAAGCGATATCTTTGCAAATTTACAACAAAATAAGTTTGATGTCATTGTTTCTAATCCTCCCTATGTCACTCAGAAAGAATATCTTACTTTAGAAAAAGATTTAATGTATGAACCAAAACTTGCTTTAATAGCAAAAGATGATGGTTTGTTTTTCTATACGGAGATTGCAGAAAATGCTAAAAAGTTTTTAAACAATACTGGTTATGTGGTTTTGGAACTAAACCCAAATAAGGTACCCCAGATAAAACAAATGTTTATAGATAACAATTTTAAAGAAATAGAGATAATAAAAGACTATTTAAGTTTACCAAGAGTATTTAAAGCAAAAATTTTTGTATAATACGTCCTATGTGGGGTAACTAATCCCTCAGTAATAAAGAATTTTAAAATGAGAACAAGACTTGGAGGTTTAGTGAACAATGTTGATAGGGGCTGGGTTTTAACGTGCTTTGGTACAGCAGTAGGGGCAGGAATTCTGTTTTTGCCGATTCAAGCGGGATTTTGTGGTGTTTGGCCAATAATTTTTTTAACAGCAATTATTTTCCCAATAACATATATTTCTCATAGGGGTATAACTAGAATTGTAGCTTCTTGCCAAAAAGAAACTGACATTGTTGGTGCAGTTGAACATGATTTAGGTTCTACTGCTGGTTTTGTGGTTTCAGTTTTGTACTTTTTGTCAATTATAACAATCTGTGTTGGTTATGCAACAGGACTAACAAATCTTATTGATACATTTTTAGTAAATCAGTTGCAGCTTAGTGTAATTCCTAGATCATTATTGACATTTATTGTTTTGTTTATTATGACAAGTGTTCTTTTAGGCAATGAAAGAGTGATGATAACTATTACATCTATAATTACTTTTCCGTTAATTATATTGTTGTTTGGGGTATCTTTATATATGATACCTCAATGGAATATATCTGCTTTTCATTCGCAGTTTATTTTAAAAGATTTTATAAAAAATACCCTTTTGTTGCTCCCTATTTTAATCTTTTCTATGAATTTTTCTCCAGTATGCTCTGCTTTAGGATCTTTTTATAGAAAAAAATATGGGAATAACGATGAAGCTGTCATAAGGTGTGATAAAGTTGTTAAATGGAATTCTATTATATTGTTGTTTTTTGTTATGTTTTTTGTGTTTTCTATGTTTTTTGCAATTACTCCAGATGTTTTAATGATGGCTAAAACACAAAATTTAGATGCTTTATCTGCAATGGCTGTAGTGACACAAAATCCTTTAGAGAAATATTTTTTATATATTTTCCCGCTAATTGCTTTTCTTGCAATACTAAGTTCTTACTTCGGCCATTTTACAGGCACCAGAGAGGGTTTAAGTGGGATTATAGTAAGAAGTTTAACTTGGATTGATCCTAATCGCAAAAAAGAGATAAGCTCAAGTAAAATAAAAATTATAAGTACTATACTACTTTTTGTTTTACTTTGGATTTTAGCAGTATATAACCCATCAATTTTAACTGTTATTGGGGCATTGGCAGCTCCTATAATTGCAATGTATGCGTATTTAATGCCTATAATAATGATGAAAAAAGTTCCAAGGTTACGCGTATATCGTTCAAAATTAGCTGCTTTTGTTTTTATTATGGGCATACTAACAATGGTTGGGTATGTTGTTGGAAAAATGATATAAAAGAGCAACATAATGACTGATAAAATAATAACAATGTCTATATTTGACCTTTTAGAAGCAGGCCCAGGCCCGTCTAGCTCTCATACTATTGCGCCTATGAAAGCAGGTTTTGATTTTTCAGAACGTGTTAAAACTCTTAGTGAAAAAATTTTAAATAACGCAAAAGGTGTTAGAGTACGTTTGTATGGTTCTTTATCTGCAACAGGTAAAGGCCATGGCACAGATAGAGCTGTTATTATAGGTCTTATGGGTAACAAGCCGTCTACTTGTCCTCCTACACTCTTGAACGATTTTCTAAACATTCCAAAAGAGCAAAAATTTATTGATTTAAGAGTAAAGAAGTTGCCTCTTGATTTAGAAAATATTGAGCACTCTTCGGTTAGCCACAATTTTCCTTATAGCAATACTTTAATAATTGAATTATTATCTGAAGAATATCTTGCAAGCAGGGCCACTTCTAAAGATTTTCAAAACAGTATTTTATTTTCTTGGGAATATTATTCTGTGGGAGGTGGGTTTTTGCAATGGAAAGGATATACCGAACCAAAAAATATTATGCCGGCACATCCTTACAGAAACATGACAGAACTTAAGAATCAGTTGAAGATAAAAAAGTTATCTTTAGAGAAACTCCTTTTAGAAAATGAAACATCAATTTCTGGCCTTTCAGAAGAAGAAATTAAAGCAAAATTGGATAAAATAATATACATAATGAAAGACACTGTAAATCGCGGTATAAACACTGAAGGGGTTTTGCCAGGGCCAATTGGCTTAAAAAGAAAAGCGAAAAGATTAAAAGAATGTGCAGACGCTTTACAAACTATTGACCAATACTTATGTTTACTAGACTCTTACGCATATGCAGTTGCAGAAGAAAATGCTGCAGGCAACACTATTGTTACTGCTCCAACTTGTGGAGCAGCAGGTGTTATTCCAGCAGTTCTTATGATACTTGAAGAACACTTTCATTTAGATATTGTAGCTCAAAGGTCTGGCCTTTTGGCAGCTGCAGCTATAGGTTTTATTGCAAAGAACAACGCTAGTATTGCAGGTGCAGAAGTTGGCTGCCAAGGAGAAATAGGTGTTGCTACAGCTATGGCAGCAGCTATGATTGTGCAAGCTGAAGGATATTCTCCAAAAGTTGTAGAAAATGCTGCAGAAATTGCTTTAGAGCATCAACTTGGTTTAACTTGTGATCCGGTTGGCGGCTATGTGCAAATTCCCTGTATAGAACGTAATGCTATAGGTGCAGTTAAAGCGTGCAATGCGGCTCTTATAGCTGAAAATGAAAATCCTAACACTCACATAGTGTCTTTTGACACTACAGTAAAAGCTATGAGAGAAATAGGTAGAGATATGAACCGTAAATTTAAAGAGACAGCATTAGGTGGACTTGCTATCTGTATGACGTACTGTTAGTTTTTAGACGCTATAATTGCAAGCTGTGCGCTTTTATTATAAAATTTTAAAAATAAATTTGTTTTGCTGCCATCGTCTAGCGGTTTAGGACATCGCCCTCTCAAGGCGGAGATCACGGGTTCAAATCCCGTTGGCAGCGTTTTATGCGCCCATAGCTCAATTGGATAGAGCATTTGACTACGAATCAAAAGGTTAGAGGTTCAACTCCTCTTGGGCGCGTTTAAGTTTGTTTAACACTTCTCTTGAAACAAAAACTCTTGTAAAATACGAAAATCTATCCTCCCATACAGCTACATCAACATCTTTAATATGTCCATTTATGTAGTCAAATAGTTGTTTAGCATCATTATGCGGCACGTTCTTATTTTTTTTGGAGGGAAGGAGGTACCACTTTCATGAAATTCACCTCGCATGTGCTTAGTCTTTTTTAGGTTTTCTAAAGAAGTGTTATATAGAATTTCATATTCTGCACCTTCGCAATCTATTTTTAATAACTTTACTTCATTTATATTATTTTGTTTAAAAATTTCGTCTAACGTTATGCTTTTAACATTGGTTATCTTATAATAAAAAAAACTACTACTTAAAAAATCAAACATATTTGAATGACCTGAATTGCATGGATCGTAAGACATACATACGTCTCTACCGTCTTTTGTGACGGCCATATTGTAAGCATTTATTATACTGGCAGCAATATTGTTTAGTTTAATATTAGCTTTAAAACTTTCATAAGAGTCTTTAACTGGTTCAAAAGCATAAATTTTTAAAAAAGGGTATTTTTTAGCTAGTAGTAAAGACACCATGCCAACATTTGCACCAATATCTAGTACCACGTTTCCAGGTTTAAAATTTATGTTATTAAAGTTGTAAGCACCGTTATTTAGTTCGTATGCTATGTGTCGTGGTTCAGAAAGGTAGTTGGCATAAACTTCGAGTTTAACACCACAAATGTTGAATTTATGGTTACGTTCTTTTTTTATAAAGAATTTTAGAAATAGCTTATAAAAAGTGTGTTTAAAAAAAGACTTAACAAAGTTTTCATATCTAATTATTGAAGTTACAATTTTATATTTTTTTGATCCTCTTTGACATTTAAATCTTTCTTGTCAAGTTTGCTAATTTGATTAAATATTTGTTGCGATTGATCTCTGAGTGAGACACTCTAGTAACGCAGGTAAGGTTCTAAGCTAACTTTATCCTTTTTACTAGGAGTTGTATATGTTTTTTTGTTATAATGCACTTTGTGGAATTTTTAGTTTAAATTATATGATTAGGAGATAAAAATGACATTAAAAGAAAAAGTAGAGCAGGCATTAGACTCAGTAAGACCGAACCTTCAAGCAGATGGTGGTAATGTTGAGTTGGTAGATGTATCAGAAGACGGTGTGGTAAAAGTAAGATTGACAGGTGCTTGTGGCTGTTGTCCAATGTCTCAGATGACTTTACAACATGGTGTTACAAATGCAATTAAGCAATCTGTTCCTGAAATAAAAGAAGTTCAATCTGTAAATTAATTCTTAAGTGGATAAGTGAAATGAAAGTGAAAGTACGAGTACCGTCATCAACTGCAAATTTGGGGCCAGGTTTTGACATTTTTGGCGCAGCACTTTGCCTCTACAATACATTTGAAGCAAAGTATGTGCCTAATGCTAAAAAGACAACTTTTATTATTAAAGGAGAAGGAAAAAAGACTCTTGATATAGGTAAAAAAAATCTTCTTTGGCAGTCTATGCAAGAAACATTTAATGTTCTTAAAGAAACAAAGTATAATTTAAATAATTTAAATATAACTATAAATAACAATATTCCTTTAAGTGGAGGTCTTGGTTCTAGTTCTACAGCTATAGTTGGTGGCATTATGCTTGCCAACGCTTTATGTGAAAACAAGCTAGATAAATCTCAAGTTGCAAACCTTGCAACTAAAATTGAGGGTCATCCGGACAATGTTATTTCTACAATTTTTGGTGGACTTTGCATATGTAGTAAAGATGAGAATGAAAATCATGGAACAGTTATAAATCTTCCCATTCCAAAATTAAAGGTGATTTTATGTGTTCCTTCTTTTGGGCTTAGAACAAAACGTTCTCGACAAATTTTGCCTAAGATGGTAGACATAAATGATGTTGTTTTTAATATGTCTAGGGTAGCGCTTCTTACAGCTGCTTTTTGTTGTGCAGATTACCCTCTTTTAAGACAGGCTATGCAAGATAAGCTTCATCAGCCTTACAGAGGAAAAATGATACCAGTTATGAACGAAGTTTTGCAGGCGGCTATTAATGCTAAAGCTTTTGGAGCGTTTCTATCTGGTTCAGGGCCTACTTTAGCTGCTTTATGTGATAAAAAGGATGCTAACAACGTACAAAAGGCTATGAAAAATGTTTGGGAAGCAGAAAGCGTTTCTGTAAAAACTTATATATTAGATTTTGATGTTAAAGGTGCTACAATAATTTAAATATTTTGAATATTTGAGATGTCGGTACTTTTAAATAGTTAAAATTGTTTTTAAGTTACCATAAAGTTGTTGAAGGAGAGATAATATGGCGCTTGTTGTAATGAAATTTGGCGGTTCTTCTGTAGCAGACGCAGATAAAATAAAATTGGTTGCTAGTAGAGTAGTTGAAAAAAAGAAGGCAGGCAATAAAGCTGTAGTTGTTGTTTCTGCTCCTGGCGACACAACTGACCAATTATTTGCTATGGCCCAAAACATCACATCTAATCCTCCAGACAGAGAACTAGATATGCTACTTGCAACCGGCGAAATGATCTCTATATCTCTTTTATCTATGGCAATAAACTTTATGGGACAAAAAGCAATTTCTCTAACTGGTCCTCAGGCAGGTATTATAGCAGATACTAGTTATACTAAGGCAAGAATTAAAAAAGTAAACCCGAAAAAGATAAAAGCTATGCTTGCAAAAGATAATATTGTTGTAGTTGCAGGTTTTCAAGCTTTAAACGCTAAAGGTGATATTACAACATTAGGTAGAGGCGGCTCAGATTTAACTGCAGTTGCATTAGCTGCGCAAGTACATGCAGATTTTTGTGAAATATATTCTGATGTTGAAGGTGTATTTACGACAGATCCAAGGGTAGTAAAAGATGCAAGAAAAATTGAGTATATATCTTATGATGAAATGCTTGAGCTTGCAGGGTCCGGTGCTCAAGTTTTGCAGTCTAGAAGTGTTGAGATTGCAAAAAAGTTTGGTGTAGAAATTCATTCAAGAAGTACTTTTAGTCAAAATCCAGGGACGATAATAACAAGTGAGGAAAATATCAGGAGGAAAAATATGGAAGCGTTGTTAGTGTCAGGCATAGCTTTTGATAAAAATCAAGTAAAATTTACAATAATAGATCTTCCAGACATTCCTGGGATAGCAGCTAAGATTTTTAGTAGACTTGCAAAGGTTGGTGTAAATGTAGATATGATAATTCAATCTGCAGCGGTAAACAAAAAAAATGACATTTCTTTTACGGTAAGCAAACAAGAGCTTAAGAAAACACAAATTGAATTAGATAAACTTGCTCAAGAACTTAAAGCGTCACAAGTGATTTGTGATGAACATGTTTCAAAAATTTCTGTTGTTGGTATAGGTATGAAAAGCAATGCGGGTGTGGCCGGCAAAATGTTTGAAATACTTCATAAAAAAGGCATCAACATAGAAATGATTTCTACAAGCGAAATAAAAATATCTTGTATTATAGATGAAAGAGATTTAACAATAGCATTAGAAGAACTTCATAAAGGTTTTGGTCTTTCTAAAAAATAGGAGTTTCTATGATAAAGTCTAACGGTTTTACGCTTATCGAGCTTATAATAGTGCTAGTTATAATAGGGGTTTTAAGTATTATAGCTATACCTGTATATAGAAGTTATATAGACAAAGATCAAATTGCTCAACAAAGTAAAGATACAGAAAATATTCAAAAACAGGAAGCTTACTTAGAAGATGTTGCTGGTAACGTTAACTCAAAAGACTCTTTTGAATAGCTTGATGAAAATAATCTTATATTTTGTAAAATTTTGACAGATATCAAATAAAGTGGTAAAATCTTCTTCAATGTTTAAATTTAAAATAAGATCAAATAATTAGTAATTTTGTTTTTTTTCGGGGTGATAATGGCAGTACCATTTATAGAAATAAAAAATGTTTCAAAAATATTTACAAACCATAAGCTAGACTTTAAAGTTTTAAAAGGTGTTAATCTTGAAGTTGAAAGAGGCGATATCTTTGGCATAGTTGGTTTTAGCGGGGCAGGCAAGTCTACACTTATACGCTGTATTAATGGACTAGAAACAATTTCCTCTGGATCAATTCGTGTTGATAAATATCAAGTAAATAAACTCTCTAAAAAAGATGCAAACGCTTATAGACAAAAAATTGGCATGGTGTTTCAGCATTTTAATCTTTTTGATTCTAGGACAGTTTGTGGGAATGTTTCATTTCCTCTAGAAATTGCAAAAAAAAATAAAGAAGAAATAAATGAAAGAGTTTTAAAAATTTTGGATTTGGTAGGTATAGTAGACAAAAAAGATTTTTATCCTGGCCAACTTTCAGGCGGGCAAAAACAGCGTGTAGGCATAGCAAGGGCTTTGGCAAATCATCCAAACGTTTTACTTAGTGATGAGGCTACATCTGCACTAGATCCTGTAACGTCTATGTCAGTATTAGATTTATTAAAAGATATAAATAAAAAGTTAGGGCTTACTATTATTTTAATTACACATTCTTTAGATGTGGTAAAATATACTTGTAAGAATATGGCAGTTTTAGAAAATGGAATAATTGCAGAAACTGGAAACGTTAAAAAAATATTTGAAAGTCCACAAAGTGATACAGCTAGAGTGTTTATAAAACACAATGCGTATTTATCCAATGGTGAAGGTATATGGTAGATTTTTTTGTAAAATTATTTAATCAAGAAAGTTTAGACATTATATTGCCCGCTACATGGCAGACAGTTTATATGGTTTTAATTGCCACTCCAATTACAGTGTTTTTAGGGTTAATTTTTGGCATCTCTCTTTACATTACAGACAAAAATGGGTTTCATCCATCGCCTATTTTTAATAGAACTTTTGGAGCAATAATAAACGCGGTTATGGCTTTACCATCAATGATTGTAATAATTTTGGCACTACCGTTATCAAAGTTTGTGTTAGGTGTATCCTATGGCCCAAAAGCTTGTATAATAGCTTTAACTATAGTTTGTACACCTATATTTTCTAGACTGGTTGAAAATAGCATTTTGGATGTGTCTAAAGGAAAAATTGAAGCAGCAAAATCTATGGGAGCATCAATTTTTGATATAATTTTTAAAGTTATGCTTCCAGAAGCATTTCCTATTCTTATAAGGAATTTTGTAGTTTTGACTACAACATTAATTTCAGTAACTGCAATAGCTGGCACTTTTGGAGCAGGTGGGCTTGGAGAAGTTGCTGTGCGTTTTGGATATCACAGATTTCGTACAGATATTCTTCTAGCTGCAGTTTTAGTTTTATTAGTTTTAGTAGAGGTTCTTCAGTTTTTAGGGGACAAAGTCTCCAAACGAATATTGAAAAAAAGACATCTCATCTAAATGCTACTTTTAACATCTTTATACTTAATCTAAAGAAAATTATAATAAATGTAAGTAATATTTACATATTAAGGAGGGATTTGAAGTGAAAAGGTTGATAGTAGGTATTACATTGTTTTTAGTAACATTTCCGTCAAGTAGCAGTGCTTTAAATGAAAGCAGAACTGTTTTAAAAATTTCAGCAGATGCAGTCCCTCATACTGAACTATTAGAGTTAATAAAACCAGACCTTGCAAAACAAGGTATAGACTTAAAAATTTATACAATGACTGATACAACTTTAGCAAATACTCAGGTTTCAGATGGAGAACTTGATGCAAATTTCTTTCAACATAACGAATATTTAAAAGCTCAGATTAAAGATAGACATTTAGATTTAGTAAATGTTGGCAATATTCATGTTGAACCTATGGGGATATGTTCTGACAAGTATAGATCAGTAAAAGATTTGCCAAACAATGCAAAAATAGGAATTATAAACGATAGTACTAATGAATACCGTGCATTAATTTTACTTGAAAAGGCAGGTTTCATAAAATTAAAAAGTACAGCAAATCCTTACACAGCTAGTACAGGAGATATAGAAAGATATATTAAACCAGTAAAAATTGTTGAATTAGATCCTTCTCTTGTTACGCGAATAAAAGATCAGTTTGATGCGTATATAACTTGGTCAAGCAAGATTTTAGAAGCGGGTATAGATTTGCATAAGGTAAGAATTTTTAGTGAAGGAGGAGACTCTCCTTATGCAAATGTTATAGCTGTGAATTCTAAAAAAGCTAATGATCCTGCAATTAAAGCTTTAGTTAAAGCTTTAAAATCAGAAAAAGTTCAAAAATTTATTTCACAAAAATATAAGGGTGCAATTATTGCTTCTTCTAATTAAATTTTAAAATTTGAACTTTAAAAGTCATTTTAAAGATTTTGTAATAGATCTAAAATTAAACACTAACGCAATGGGCGTTACAGTAACTACCATTGCGTTAATACCTGACTTGACCCTAAAGACTCCCCAAACCTTTAATGCTGTATACGTAGACAAGACAGACAGAGCACAATACACTCTTGATTTTCCAGACAGAGAAGTTAAAAATTCTTTTCTACAAAGTTTATTAAGTTTTTAAACTACATACCCTTAATGAGTCTACACAAACGTCTAAAAAAAATAATAGAGCAGCTTAAAAATGCTGATGAGCAAGGACTAAAAGGCAATTTAACTAACTTGCTTGCACATTTACCTTACCAAATAAGAGTTAAAAATGAGAAATATTATCATTCGATATTTTGCTTAGAACGCTTGGCTTTGACATATAGGCTGAAGAATATATGCTGTCTTAAAACAAGACGACTTTGTTGAGATAAAGTATAGTGTTGAAAAGCAATTAGACAAGATGTTGGAGACCGCTCCTATTAAGTTAGTGGATAGAGCTTATTTTTGTAAAATTAATTCATGAGCCAATTTAACAAATTGATTTGCCGTATGCCATTATAAGATAAGTCTGCATAATCCATGGTCAATAAAAATTTTGGGTTATGGTCTTTTATATTATCAAGAGGCATGATTTCTCTGTCAAAAGTTTTTGGGTCTATCACGCTTTGTGAAACCTGATAATATTCTACTATTCCGTCTATATTTTGCGCTACAAAGTCAACTTCCTTATCACCGACTTTACCTATTGAGATTTTATATCCACGACGCAAGAGTTCAAGATACACAACATTTTCTAACATATGGCCTATATCTCTTGTGGTATTATTAAGTAAATAGGAACGCAACCCCATATCAGCTATATAATATTTGTCGTTTGTTTTAAGCAGCTCTTTGCCTTTTATGTCGTAACGCCCTACTTTGTATAAAATATAGCTGTTGATTAACGCAGACAGGTAATTTTCTATTGTTTGCACATCTATTTTAAAATTATCGCTTTCCATCTGCTTTTTAATGTTGTTTATAGAAGTTTCGTTTCCTATATTGTCAAACATAAAGGTTATCAATTTTTCAAGTCTAGAGACATCGCTTATTTTTTTCTTTTGTACAACGTCTTTTAAAATAACTGCATTATAAAGAGAATCTAAATATTCATTTATTTGAACACGATTCCTATTAAAATTTAACGTATAAGGAAATGAACTATTGTTCAGATAATCGTTAAATTTTTCTGGCAAATTGGTTTTGTCTTTTAGTGCCGAAACATATTCCTTGAAAGAAAGAGGAAACATTTTGATTTCAACATATCTACCAGAAATCAGCGTAGCAAGCTCTCCAGAAAGTAGATAAGCGTTTGAGCCAGTTATATAAAGATCAACATTTTTTTTCAAATGTAAACTGTCAACCGCTTTCTGAAAATCCTGTACATTTTGTATTTCGTCCAAAAACACATAATTTTTTTTATTTTTTATAAGCCTTGTTACTATATAATCGTATAGACTCTTCCAATTAAGTAAATGGCGGTTTGCTTTATCTTCAAAATTTATATTTTGAATTTGTTTTTTAGTTATTTTGTTTTTTAACAGATAATTCTGATACAGTTCAAATAAAGTAGATTTGCCACAACGGCGTATTCCTACTACAACTTTTATAAGTTGTTCAGTATCTTTATAACTTATGATTTTTTTTAGATATGACGGCCTTTCTATCATAGCAACCCCCGTTTGTAAATATAATAGCAGGAAAAACATAAGAAGTCAATTTTTAGAATGAAACCTAAAAATTACAAAACAGATGATAATATTTTGACCCAAATCTAAAAATAATAAATTTTCTGAAAGTATTTCGTTGATCATTGCTTCAAAGGACGGTGCTTTCTCTTGCATAGAAAATTCAACATACTTAGCAACTCCGCCAGAAAGAGCATACATTGCAAATAAATCTTCGTTGGTATGTTTGGGGTAATAATCGTTGAGAATATTTTTAAGTGTATCAATAGAAAATGGAAGTAGCTGTACTCTGGACGTGGCTCTTCCAAAAAGAGGTTCTTTTGAATTTTCAAAAATTTTATGCATCAAAGGATAAATAGAACCACACAAAATTAAATTGATGTGACTTGAGTGTTTATTTATATCCCATATATGTTGCATGTCGCTATAAATAGAGGAATTAATATTAAAGAATTCTTGAAACTCATCAATAATCAAAGTAAAAGATTGATGCTTTGATAAGTCCATAATATAGGCAAATAAATCTTTTCTTTTATTTCATTAAGATATTCTCGGCAAAGCAGAGATTCAATTTTTTTTAGCTACAAAAAAATAAAGAGTTGTAGTTTTTCTGTAAGCTTCTGTAAGTAAAGTTGTTTTACCTATACGTCGCCCCGGCCAACCATAAAAGTCATCTGAGCGTTTTTAGAAGAAATTTGTTTAAAAAATTTAAACATTAATTTCATCCTCCACCATATTAATACTAACGCAATGGGTATTACAGTACAGTAATCGCCATTGCGCTAGTATATCAAATATTTGGAACTAAAGAAATAATGATTGTAAAACAAATCTGCGATTTTATTGATGAGTTAGAAATGTGCTAGACTTAACTTAAATTTTAATTCTTTTAATATTTGCGCCAAGTGTTTTTAATTTTGTTTCAAGTGCGTCATATCCTCTATCTAAATGATAAACTCTTGAAATAACAGTTTTACCTTCAGCAGCAAGTCCTGCCAAAACTAAAGCTGCACCTGCTCTTAAGTCTGAAACCATTACAGGTGCTCCGGACAGTTTTTTTACGCCTTTTACTAGCACTTTATTCCCACTTGCTGTAATATTTGCGCCAAATCTTTGTAGTTCAGACACATGCATAAATCTACTTTCAAAAATTGTTTCAGTTATCTTAGAGGTTCCCTTAGCAAGGCACATTAGTGCCATCCATTGAGCTTGCACATCTGTAGGAAAACCTGGATAAACGCCAGTTTCAATATTTTTAGGTTTTAAATACTTTGTCCACTTTACAGAAATTGTATTTTCTGTTTCTTTTATAGTAATGCCACAACTTTTTAAATTTTTGCTTATAGTATAAAGATGCTTTGGCTCTACATTTTTAATGGTAACATGACCTTTTGTTATTGCAGCTGCAATCATATAAGTTGCAGCTTCTATTCTATCTGGAATTACAGAATGAACAAACCCTTTTAGCTTTTTTGTTCCATTTATAATAATTTTGTTAGTACCTGCTCCTGCAATGTTTGCGCCCATTTTAACTAGGACGTTTGCTAAGTCTTCTATTTCAGGTTCTCTAGCTGCATTAATAATGGTGGTTTTCCCTTCTCCTAAAACTGCGCTAAGCAGTACGTTTTCTGTAGCTCCAACGCTAGGAAATTTAAAATGTATAACGTTACCTTTTAGTCCATTTTTAGCGAAAGTTTTTACATACCCTTCGTCTATAGAAATTTCTGCTCCTAAATGTTTAAACGCATCTAGATGTATATCGATTGGCCTAGAACCTATTGTGCACCCTCCAGGCAAAGAGACGTCAACTTTTTTAAGTCTTGCTAGTAATGGTCCCATTATTAAAATACTAGCTCTCATTTTTCTCACTAGATCATACGAAGCAATGTGTTTGTACTTTTGTTTAGATATAACTTTTACAGTAGGGCCTTTTTTTATTGCTTTTTTCCCTATAAAATTTAGAAGTCCTATAGTGGTGTCAACATCTGCAAGAGATGGTACATTTTTTATTATAACAGGCTCATCTGTAAGCAAGGAAGCAAACAAGACAGGCAAAGCGGAATTTTTTGATCCAGATATTTTTACTTCTCCTTTTAATTGATTGCCGCCATGTATTAAAATTTTATCCATTATAAAAAGTCTCCAAAATAATAATAAAACATATTTTTTAGTGTAAAGAATATGTATCAGTTATAGCGTTTGTGAGATTAACGCAGTCGATGTCAGTAAAATATTCAGATAAACTGCCAATCTCAGCATCCTTATTTTTAAGTTGATCATTAAGAGCAGTAATCGTGTCTGAGTCGTGTTCGCCTATGGCAGAAGCTAGAGATTTTAGAAAATTAACAGCTGTATAACAAAGTCTTTATTATCTAAGCCACAAGTCTGCGAAGCATTAATTGCAGAGGCCATATTATAGACTGTGTTTAATTGATCTGCAAGAGTATTAAAATTGCTATCATCATAAGAGGTATTTAATATATCTCTTCGTATGCTTTCAATATTATAAAAAAAGTCTACTATGTCGCAAAAACTTTGTATTTCAATCATGATTTGAACTTCATTTTTGCTAATACTATCTTTAAAACGGTCATACTTGTTAGCAAGATCGTCCTTCTTAATAGCTAAAAGCTGGGCTACTATATCGTCACATTTAGCCTTGCCAGCAGTATGTGGCGGATTTAGTAATGCGTTTTTAATGGCAGTCATAAGTGCCAAATCATATGATCTTGCAGCGCTATACAGCAGAGCTCTAACAAGCGTTATCTCATCCATACCAAAGAAGTTGTTAGGATATTCCATTAATGCAGTGCTTATAAGATCTTTAATAGCCTTGGATAAAGCACTATCATTTATAAGAGGAGGCCTCTCTCTAGCTGTAGTTGTATCAGTTGTAACAGAAATGGAGGGAGTGGGGGTATATTGTTGTTTTTCAGATTCGCCAGAGATAAGTCTATTTATAGCTTCATCTGTACTTTTGTTACAAGAAGTAAACCCAAATATGACAACAATCAACATAAATGAAATACAATTTTTCATGGTTTTTCTCCTAAATCACCATATCTAATTTTAAAAAGGTCTTTATTACAATATCTTTAAAAAATAGCAAACAGGATACATCTTTAAGACAAATCAAGTCCTTAGTCAAATCAGATTCTAGTATTTATATAATAGCAAATTTTTTAAGAAATTGTTGAATTAATGTAAATATTTTGTGAAATTAAAGTTATAAATAATGAAAAATCTGTTTTTAATCTAAAAGTTAGTATAAGAAGTGGTTAAAAATTGGTATAATTCCTATTAGTAAATTTACGGAGCTAGATAATAGTCTTATGAAAAAGTTTTTCTCTGTTGCAATCGTAGTATGTTTTTTTTGTCCTTATATTTTTTCTGAGACAATAGATATTTCTATGGTTGAAGAGCAGACTATAAAAAATAATCCTCATTTAAAAGCAGCTCAGTTGGATTTAAATAATGCTAAACAAGAATATGAGAGTACATTTAGTTTGTTTTTGCCAAAAATAGTTTTTTCTGGCGGAATATCTGACACTAAAAATGAGATGCAAACTTCAGACACAATAAGAGATTATTCATTAGCTTTAGAGGGTTCGTTGTCTTTGTTTGAAGGTTTTTCGTCTTACAATGAATTAAAAGAAAAGGCTGCTAAACTTAAAGTTGCTCAAGCTAATTATGATAGAACAGTTTCTGATATTAGATATGAAGTTCACTATTGTTATATCAACTTAATGTGGTCATATGAAACAGTTCACTTATTAGAAAAAATAAAAGAAAGGCGTAAAGAGAATAGAGATTTAATACAATTAAAATATAATTCTGGCAACGCTGATATTGGTTCATTAAAAAGGTGTAATGCAGATGTTGCTTTAGCAGAATACAATTTAGAAAGAGCAAAAAGAAATATACAAACAGCAAGTGCAGCTTTGCTTAATGTTATAGGAAGAATAGATGATATAACAATTTTAGAACCGCTTGACCATCTTTGGTATAAGGGTGAAACTTTAGCTAAGCCAGACTTTAATACCTTAATAGTAACAATTCCAGAATTCTTAAATGCACAACATAATTTTGAGATGTATAAGTATATAAATCGTAAAATCAAAAGTCAGTGGTTGCCATACATAAATTTGTTAGGGAATGTTAGCAAAAATGATTTACATTGGGTCCCAGAAGCACAAAGACTTGACTGCAGACTTACAGCCTCTTATCCACTTTTTACTGGTGGTAAAAGGTACACAGATGTTAAAATAGCGTCAAATCATATGAAAGTTGCTTCTTATAAGGTTGCAGCTACAGTTAGCTCTTTAAAAACAAAAGCAGTAGAACACTATAATAATTTAGTAGATGCTTGCGAAATTATAGCAACAAGAGCGTTTTACGTTGAAGCTTCAAAACTTCAATCAGAAATCTCTACAAAAAAGTATATCAATGGACTTTGCACTTACTATGATTGGTACTCAATAGAAAATGATTATATAGCAGCACAACAAAATTTGTTAGATGCTAAGAAAACTGCATCTATTGAGGAAGCAAAATGGTTAAATTTTATAGGTAAAGGTTTTGATAAGCAATAAAGAGGAGTTAAATGAAAAGAATACTTTTGATTTTAGGAGTTTTATTTGTTGTTATATTGATGTTTGTTGTTTTGAAGCCGTCTTCCCAAAAAATAGATACTCAGGCAAAACTTCAGCTAAGAGAACTCCGCGTTGAATTTAGAGAAACAGGTTCAGTAAATCCGCGTAACAGACTAGAAATAAAACCTCCTTTTGCTGGTAGAATAGAAAAGATTTTAGTTAACGAAGGAGACGCTATAAAAAAAGGACAAATAATTATTTGGATGAGCTCTAGTGAAAGAGCTGCTATGATAGATGCTGCAAGAGCAATTGGAGATGAAGAATATGCAAGATGGCAAGATATATATAAACCTACTCCAATAGTGGCACCTATGAGCGGGTTTATTATATATAGGCAAAAAGAGCCTGGACAAACTGTTACTTCTGCAGACGCGATTTTAGTTATGGCAGATGATTTGATAATAGATGCAAATATAGATGAAACAGATTTAAGGTACATATACATAGGCAAAAAACTTACAATGTATTTGGATGCATATCCTGGAGAGCAGTTTGATGGTAGTATAGAGCATATTTCTTATGAAGCAAGAGTTTTAAATAATGTTACGGTTTATAATGTAAGAATAAGGCCTGTAGAAAAACCTGATATGTTTAGGTCTGGTATGACAGTTACCATAACTGTAACTGCCGAGTCAAAAAAAGATGCTAGATCTATTCCTAATAATTTTATCACAGAAAAAGACCATAAAAAAACTATTACAGTAAAAATGGGCACAGAGAAAAAACCTGTGTTTGAGACAAGAGAAGTTACAACAGGCGTAACAGATGGTAAATACATAGAAATTGTGTCAGGTTTAAATGACAACGAAACAGTAGTTACTTTGCATCAACCCAAAAAAGTAAAAACAAACTCGTTAATGAGAAATAAATGAAAGTAATAGAGTTAAAAGATGTTAAAAAAACATATTGTCTAGAAAAGTTAGATGTGCCAGTGCTGCACGGTATAAATTTAGAAATAAATCAGGGCGAGTTTGTAGCAATAATGGGGCATTCAGGGAGTGGAAAATCTACATTACTTAACATATTAGGTCTATTAGATAAACCAACGGAAGGTTCATACAAATTAGCTGGGATAGAAATATCAAAATATACAGAAACGGAATTAGCAGCGTTAAGAAATCATTATTTAGGATTTGTGTTTCAACAATTTAATCTTTTACCAAAATTAACTATATTGGAAAATGTTGCTTTGCCAGTAATATACTCAAATTCAAAAGATGAGAAAGTGCATGCAGATGCATTAAAGTTGTTAGAAATGCTAGGGCTTTCAAAAAGGGTAGGCCACAAACCAAATGAAGTATCTGGTGGACAACAACAGAGAGTAGCAATAGCAAGGGCATTAATAAATAAACCGTTCATTATCTTTGCAGATGAACCTACAGGTAATTTAGACACAAAAGCAACAAAAGAAATAATAAAAATATTAAAAGATTTAAACAATTCTGGGATAACAATAGTGATGGTAACACACGAACTGGAATTAGCAGCGTATGCAACAAGAACGATAACTGTGCAAGATGGACTAATAGTAGCAGATGAGCAAACTGAACTACAAAAAAAAGAGAAGGGTATTATAAGAGACAAAAAAGTAAGTCAAAAGAGTTTTTCGATAATAAGGATAAGGGATTATTTTGTACAGGCGTATAGGTCGCTAAAGGGAAACAAAATGAGATCAATTCTGTCAATATTAGGTGTAATGATAGGAGTTTCAAGTTTAATAGCAATGCTTGCAGTGGGGACAGGGGCAAAAAAATCTGTAGAGGAGCAAGTTTCAAGTTTAGGGTCTAATCTTTTAATGGTAAGTCCTGGTGCTTCGCAGAAAGGTGGAATTTCTCAAGAAACTGGTGCTTTTATGAGGTTAAAGAGTGAGGATATAGGAGATTTAAAAAATAATGTTAAGGGTATAAAAGCTATTTCAGGTTATTGTATTGGAAGGTCCCAAATTGTTGCAAATGGACATAACCACAACACAAGGCTTGAGGGAGTTTCTCCTGACTATGTAGATTTAAGAGCTTCTTATCCTGCTAGTGGAAGATTTTTTACAAAAGAAGAAGATCTGGAAAGAAAAAAAGTCATATTGCTTGGCGAAACTGTAGTAAGGGAAATTTATGGAGATAAGGATTTTAACCCTATAGGCGAATACATAAAAGTTAATAGAATTGACTTTCAAGTTATAGGAGTTTTACCTGTCAAAGGTTCTAAAGGTTGGAAAGATGAAGATGATAAAGTTTTAATACCTTTAAACACTGCTCTTCATAGAGTTTTTGGCGTTGATATTTTAAATTATTTAGATGTGCAAGTAAAAGATAATGCAGATATGTCAAAAGTATCTGAAGATATTGTAGCAAGGTTATTGTTTACGCATAGAATGCCTTCTACTGCTAAGGATGCTGTGAGAGTACTTAACATGGCAGACATTCAAGAAGCGATGTCTGCTATGGCAAGAGCGTTTTCTTTGCTTTTAGGTTCAATAGCGTTTATAAGTTTGTTGGTAGGTGGAAT
Source organism: Endomicrobium sp. (assembly GCA_031266185.1). Classification (GTDB taxonomy): domain Bacteria; phylum Elusimicrobiota; class Endomicrobiia; order Endomicrobiales; family Endomicrobiaceae; genus Endomicrobiellum; species Endomicrobiellum africanum. Next base: position 31,577 of record JAISBM010000001.1, read on the forward strand.
AGGAATAATGAATATAATGTTTGTGTCTGTTTCAGAGAGAACAAAAGAAATAGGTTTAAGGAAAGCTATAGGCGCAAACAATAAAGACATATTATTCCAATTTATAATTGAATCGGTGTTTGTGTGTTGTGCTGGTGGCATTGTGGGAATAATTTTTGGGTCAGGAATATCTTTTATAATAAGTAAGTTTGCAGGATGGGATACAGTTATAACGTTGTTTTCAATATTGCTTGCCTTTTGTTTTTCTTGTATTATTGGAATTGTTTTTGGAGTATGGCCTGCAAGAAAAGCGTCATTATTAAACCCTATAGAAGCTTTGAGACACGATTAATTACTGATTTGACTTTATATATAAGAAATATGGTAATTTATTGAAACATTAACAAAAAGTGGTCTATATTATCAGATATAATGATTCGTCGTTTGGCATGTAAGTATTTATATATAGAAAATAAATTATTAAGATTTTCTAAAAATAGATATGGTAAGCCGTATTTAAATGATCATAAAAATTTTTACTACAATATATCACATTTAGGATGGTATTATATATGGTTTTCGCGATTGAGCCTATGATTAATACTGGACATTATGAAGCTATTTTAGATAAAGACGCTTGGACCGTAAAAACAGCGGACGGAAGTTTGTCAGCACAGTACGAGCATACAATAGCGATAACAAATAATGGACCTCTTGTTATAACAGAATAATCAACATACTCTGCGATCAATCGTAAGCGCCAACTCTCCGTTTTATTTACAAAACAGTGTTGATGATATCAGGCTACTTCTTTACAATGATGATTTATGAAAAAATGTCCGTTCTCGAATTTATAAAAGTTACATTCCTTACGGGTGTAATTTTCCCATCCCAAAATCTCATCATTTTCATTATTATCATTTGAGTAGAGGGTGTTAATATCAGTACCTAAATCTCTTACTTCCTCTTTATGCTTTTCATAGTCGTTTGATATCTTCAAATCAGATTTAATAATGAGCAAGAATATTTCTAGTAGTCCTGGATATTTTCTTTTAGCACCTCATTAACTGTGTCTTCTATCATCTCATCGAAGTTTTCGCTTAGATCTTCTGATATTTTTGTGCCTCGACCTTTCAGTTCTACTGCTAAAACCTTTACATCACCAGATATGTGTTTTTTTAAAGGCGTGTACATGTTGCTTGATCCGCCAGTATATGGTAGGCACAGTAGGGTTGTTTTACCCATGGTTTATAATAACCTTATGTTATCATTAACGGAAGTGAAAATTTGAAAGAGTTGGTAGAGAAATTAAAAGAAGGTAAGGCAGTTGTTTAGTCGAAGATAAAAGGGTATGTAAAAATGTTCAATAGGACATTGAGGCAAGAGTTTATAAACAGCAATGCAGCATTGATAGAAAACGATGAAGAATTTAATGGGTTATTAGTGTATTACAATACCAAACCAAAAGGCCTCATTTGTCTTTAAATTTAAAAACACCTTTGCAGATTATTGCTCAAAATACTAATATGTCGCATATGTATGTAACCAATACATGGACTTGCTTTTTTGCGATAATGTTTTGTAAAATCGCACTAAGTTAACAAGGGAGAAAAAAATGCTTTTAAGGTACATTTTTTTACTCTTGTCCTAACTCTCTCTTGCACAAACGATTGAAATCAACAGTTCGCCAAGGTGCGCTGTCGCTGAAAACGGTAGAAGTACACAAGGTCCAAACCACGGAAGGATCTGTCTTGATGGTACTCTAGATCTTTCTGGCAATATATCTTCTCCTCTCCTTATGGCAGAGCATTTTCTTTGCTTTTAGGTTCAATAGTGTTTATAAGTTTGTTGGTAGGTGGAATAGGAATAATGAATATAATGTTTGTGCCTGTTTCAGAGAGAACAAAAGAAATAGGTTTAAGGAAAGCTATAGGCGCAAACAATAAAGACATAATTATTGGAATTGTTTTTGGAGTATGGCCTGCAAGAAAAGCGTCATTATTAAATCCTATAGAAGCTTTAAGACACGATTAATTTGTAATTTTTACAGTTTTTCGTTATTAGAGTTGTACATTTCATTTGTTTGTAAATAATAATTAATTTTAGTTTTTCTATTAAAACACATTATTAGATAAGGTTTGGTTTCTATTCTAAAAATGACTTGTTTTGAGTTTGTAATGTGTTTTAAATTATAAAAAAGGAGGTGGAAATAATGTTTATAACTTAGAGGGTCGGTATCATTAATATGACAACTCCAATCAAACTCATCTTACCAAAATCAACAAATCTATTTTCTGCTCGTCTAAAGAGAGTTCTCCAAAGACGGTTTCTAAAGTTTTTAAGTTTTCAAATTAGTGAGGTGTCTAAATTGGCAAACATAACTTGCAAAGCACATACATAAGCGTAGCGGCAATTTTTATGTTTTTAATTTAGATTAAGCGTTTTTATTCTAATAAAAAAGGAGTTAAATTGCTTATGCTTACAAATTTTAGTTTTACCAAAAGGGAAGTTAAGTTTGTTTTTTTAGTAGCAGCAGCTTTGTTTTTTTGCGTAGGGATTTCTTATTCAAAAAGAATTACAATAAATTCGAATGTTGTCGCTCCAGTTTACGGAAATGGTGATTCTCATAACAACGGACAAGGCCAACCAGATGGCCATAATACAGATTCTAACTTTATAACTTTGCCGCACAACTTTAGTATTAACGGCAATAGTATTTTCGGCGCAAGCAATATTAATAATAGGATGCAAAATGTTGTGGGCAATAAGGTAACTGTAAATACTAGCGGGACAATTGGAAAGGATGCTGTCGGCGGCGAAAGCCACGGGGCTGGTTCTGTAACTGATAATGCTGTTGAAATTATACAAGGAAGGGTAAATGGAGACGTTTATGGCGGTCGTTGTAGTAACAACGCTAGGGCTTCTTCAGGCAATTTAGTAAAAGTTGTCAATGGCACCATAGTAGGAGATGTGGTTGGCTGTCATTCTAATACTGGCTTGTTAGATAATAATATGGTGGAGATTGATGATGGCAATATTGAAGGAAATGTTAACGGTGGATTTTCTGATACTGGAGACATAACTAGCAATACAGTCAAGATTAATAATGGAACAATTAGGCAGGATGTCCATGGGGGATTTTCTAGTCAGTCGAGAACGGTTAATAATACAGTGGAGATTTTTAACGGCAATATGGCCAGTGAAGTTTATGGCGGTTTTAGCGGGCTTGATGCGACTGGAAATAAAGTAAAATTGCATGGTGGGACTATTACAAACGATGTTTGTGGAGGACGTTCTAATAACGGCGCGGCGCTTAATAATGTGGTGGAAATCAATAATGGCGCTGTTAATCGGGATATTCATGGAGGCAGGGCTGATAATGCTGGTATTGTAAGTAATAGTGTAGTCAAAATAAATAATGGAACTATTGGAAGAGATGCTTATGGCGGATATGCTGTTCAGGGCTACGCTTTTAACAACATGATAGAAATAGGAGGTGGAGTTGTCGCGCGGGACATTTATGCCGGCTATAGTAATGTTAATGCGTCAGAAAATGAAATAAAAATGTATGCGGGAGACGTTAAATTTAACGCGCATGGAGGATATTCGCTTTATGGATCAGCTTCCGATAATAAGGTAGACGTTTATGGCGGGGCTATAGGAAGAGATGCTTATGCCGGTTATTCTGCTCTTAATGCGTCTAGTAATAAAATAAAAGTATACAACGGGACTGTTTTAAACAATGTTCATGGAGGATATTCTACTAATGGATCTGCGACAAATAATATAGTAGAGATTTGTTATAGCAATATAGGAAAAGATGTTTATGCCGGTCATGCTGCAGTTGACGCTTCCGAAAATAAAGTAACAATATATAGCGGAAGAGTCGTCGGCGTTCACGGCGGTCATAGTGTTAATGGGTCGGCAAACGGCAACACTGTAGAGATTTTTGGCGGCGATATTGCAGGGCATGTTTACGGCGGTTCTTCTGTAAATGGAGCGGCAACCAGTAATACTGTGTCAATTGATGGGGCTGCTATATTTTCTGACGCTTCAATTATATACGGAGGATATTCTAATAGCGCCACAGCTGATGTTTTTACAAATAACTCTCTGAATTTAAAAACGACAGGCATAACTGTAGCGGACTTAAGAAATTTTGAATATTATAATTTTTATGGTCCAAGAACTAATGAAGCTATGATTAGTGTCGGAAACAGTGTAAACCTCAATAACGTTAAGATTTCAGTGTCTTTGGATAGAAACAGTGAGATTAACGTCAACGACAAATTTGTTCTTATTAAAAGCACTTCTGGAATTACAAACATTGATGCGGGATATGTTGATTCATATAGCAGCGTAATAGTTAAGTACGATCTTTATGTTTTAATGGAAGACCCCAGCGAACTTGCGGTAGTAGTAAGCAGTAAATCTATAAATCCACAAGCAAGAGTCTTATCGCAAGGAGGAGCAGCTTCTGGTTTAGTATTTGCTGGGCAAGGATTGGACTTTATCGCAAATAAAGTTTTGCAAGCAGTACGCCAAAGATGCGATATTAATAGTAAATTTGTACCTTTCGCGTTAGCGCACGGCGGTAAAACAAAATACAATTCTGATAGCTCTGTCGATATGGAAGGAGTGTCAGTAGTAGGTGGTTTATCAAAACATTTTATGGATCAAAGACTCATGTTGGGAGCGTTTGGGGAATATGGAGACGGTAAATATAATACTTTAGATACCATAGTGGAAAATAATTTAGGCGATGTTACGTCCAGAGGAATAATGAGCTATGTTGGAGGCGGTATTTTAGGATGCCTAAAAATAGACAATATCTATATGGACGTTTCAGGACATGCGGGTAACTCTTCCGGAGACTTTAACAGCTGCGATATAGGAATAGGTGCGCAGGAAGAAGTAAAATATAACTATGAGGTAATGTATTATGGCGCTCATTTGGGATGCGGATATATTTTGAAATTAGGCAATAAGTTTAGCGTAGATGTAAACGGGAAGTTTTTGTTAACGCACCAAGAAGGTAAAAATATAACGCTGTCTACGCAAGACAATATTGCATTTTCTCAAGCAAATTTGGGCAAAATTCGCTTAGGCGTAAGATCAGGATACAAACTGTTAAATGTGTTAACGCAATATTCAGATTTAGAGCATGAGCATATGAAAGAAGTAGAAACAAAAGCAAAAGAGGCAGGGGTTTGTGTTGAAGATTTATATACTTCAAAATATACTTTAACTCCATATCTGGGGTTAGGGTATGAATACGAATTTTTTGGCAAAATTGAAGCAAAATCAACAGATCTTGACATCCCTGCTGTAGATTTAAGAGGAGGTAATGCCATAGGCGAAATAGGAGTAGCAAGCGCTGTTGGGCCGTTTAATATAGATTGTAGCGTGTTTGGGTATAAGGGAGTAAGAGATGGGGTAGACGCAATGTTAAAAATAAAATATTACATAGGGTGAGTAATATTGCGTACTTGTAATATTTTACAAAAAATTCACATTTGGAGGTTAAGATTCAGATAAAATTATTTATAATTAAGGTTGTTAGTTGTAAAGAGTGGTTGAAGTTATATACGCTATTTTTGTACTAGATAGCATTATGGTAATGTGGCGATTATAACAACGATTGCTAATGCGATAAAAGTAGAGAGTCATGATTTTATTGTGACTCTCTACTTTTTTGTTTGAGTTGGTATAAAATTTTAGTAAAATTACAACCACTATGAACAACAAACAATCATCAAAAATCAGAACAGAGTTTTTAAATTTTTTTAAAGAAAAAGGTTGTACTATAGTACCATCAGACTCTCTTATTCCTACAGGGGATAAAACTTTACTTTTCACATCAGCTGGCATGGTCCAATTTAAACAATATTTTTTGAGTCAGAGTAAAGATTCTTTTTCTAGGGCTACAAGCTGTCAAAAATGTTTTAGAACTTCAGATATAGATCAAGTTGGCTTTACTACAAGGCATTTAACTTTTTTTGAAATGCTTGGCAATTTTTCTTTTGGTGATTATTTTAAAGAGGAGGCAATCGTTTGGGCGTGGGAATTTTTAACTGAAAATATTTCTTTACCAAAAGATAAACTCTATATTACAATTTATAAAGATGACGATGAAGCTAAAAAAATTTGGGAAAAAATTGTTCCTGAAAGTAGAATTACAAAAATGGGAGGTGAGACAAATTTTTGGAATATGGGAGATATCGGTCCGTGTGGTCCTTGTTCTGAGATATTGATAGACTTAGGTCCAGGCATGGGCTGTGGCAAACCAACTTGTGGCCCAAGTTGTAACTGCGACAGGTATCTTGAAATATGGAACTTAGTTTTTACTCAGTTTGACAAACAAGTTGATGGATCTTTAAAAAATTTACCTAGAAAAAATATAGATACCGGTATGGGGTTAGAAAGAATTGTTGCAGCGGCAAACAGTAAAAAGAATATTTTTGATACAGATTTGTTTGTTCCGATAATGAATACAGCCGCAAACATTTTAAAAATAAAAGAAGAAAAAGGAAACATTTCTAAATTGAGAATGATTGCAGACCATGCAAGGGCTGCCACATTTTTAATTTCAGATGGCATATTACCTTCAAATGAAGGTAGGGGCTACGTTTTAAGAAGAATTTTAAGAAGAGCAGTAAGACAAGGCAGCCTTTTGGGGTACGATAAACCATTTTTAAATGAGCTGTCTGAAATGGTTTTAAGTATTATGGATGGCGCTTATCCAGAAATTTCCTCTAGACTTAGCAATATAAAGTCTACTATTAGAAAGGAAGAGGAAAAATTTTTAGAAACATTAGAATCAGGCTCTCAAATACTGTCTGGTATTATAAATATTTATAAATCTAAGAAATTAAAAACTATAGACGGTAAAGATATTTTTAAGCTTTACGATACGTACGGTTTTCCTTATGATTTAACAAAAGAAATTGCAAATGAAAATGGTCTAAATGTTGACGAGAAAGGTTTTAAAGAAGAACAAAAAGAAGCTCAAAATAAATCACGAGCTGCTTGGAGTGGGTCTGGGGAAAAAGATATAACTTTTTACTCTATACTACGCAAGAAAATAAACGATACTGTTTTTGTTGGTTATGAAAACATGGGTGCCAAGGCAAAAGTTTTAACTTTAATAAAAGATGGCAAAGAGGTTACAGAAATAGAAGATGGTGAAAGTGGAGAAGTTATTCTTTCTCAAACATCTTTTTATGCGCAATCTGGCGGGCAGAGTGCAGACACTGGGAAAATAGAAAATAGTAATTTTGAGGCAGAAGTTTATGATGTTATTAAACCTATTGGCAATTTATTTGTGCACAAGATAAAAGTTGTAAAAGGTACACTCAAAGTAAGTGATGATGTTGCCACAATAATAGATGTTCAACGTAGAAAACAAATAGAAAGGCATCACACTACAACACATATTCTCCATAGAGCTTTAAGAGAAGCTTTTGGTCAACATGTTACCCAAGCCGGTTCTTTAGTTACAAGTCAGTACTTGCGGTTTGATTTTACTCATTTTTCTCAGATAAGTAAAGAAGATTTAATAAAAATTGAAAAGAGAGTTAATTCTGTTATAAGAGCAAACTTGCAAGTATGTATTGAAAGTATGGATATAGACACAGCTCGTAATTCTGGCGCAATGGCCTTGTTTGGCGAAAAATATGGTGATATTGTAAGAACAGTATTTATTAAAGATGAAGTAGATAATATTAATTATTCAATGGAATTATGTGGAGGTACTCATGTGAACAGAACAGGCAATATTGGCATGTTTAAAATTGTTTCAGAATCGTCTGTGGCTAGCGGGGTAAGACGCATAGAAGCAGTTGCGGGTACCGCTTCAGAAAATTATATTCTAGATGAAGAAAAAACAATAAAAAGAATGTCTGAAGTTTTAAGCTCTTCTAAAGATGACCTTGTAAATAAATTACAAAAACAGGCTTTAGATTATAAAAATCTACAAGAAGAATTAAATATGTTAAAAGATAATATGATGTCAAACAAATTGGATGGTTATATAAACCAAGTTAAAACAGTTAATGGGATTAATTTTTTGTCTGTTATGCTTTATGATGTTGACGTAAAAAGTTTAAGGGAAGTATCTGATGGCTTAAAAGAAAAGATAAAGTCAGTAGTATTGTTAATAGTTTCGCACTATAAAGATAAATTATCATTTATAGTTTCTGTTACTCCTGATTATGTTAAAGACGGAATAAATGCTGGAAGTATAGCAAAAACTTTTGCGTTAGAGGTCAACGGTTCAGGTGGAGGCAAACCTGATTTTGCACAAGGCGGTTCAAAAGATATATCAAAACTAGGTGAAGTTATAAAAAATGTAGAGCAGTATATACATAAATAATCTTAAAATTTATTATTTAAAAATTCCACCTGTGTTTTTACACCAAAAAAGCATATCTAAATGAGCCATCGGAATGCCAATTTTGGTTGAAAAATTTTGCATTTGTTTTTCTATTTCTAAATATGTTTTAGTTGTCAATGTTTTTGGTATTTCATTTATTACTCCGTATATTTTTAAATTTTTTAAAATATGTCTGTCTAATATTGCAAAGTTTTTACCAATTCCGATATTTCTTAAAAAATGTCCGACTTCTTTGTATCCGAGTCCCTTAATATTTTTTACAAGCCAAAGTCTAGCTTCAAATATATTTTTAAAGGATGCTAATTTTTCTTTTATTCTTATTTTGTTGTTTGATGTGAAGAGGTTTCTTGCCTTTATTACATATTTGGCTTTATTGTTTCTAAAACGTACGGTTTCAATTGTTTTTGCGATTTCAGTATCAGTTGCACTAAAAATCATATTTCTGTTTGCAAGATCGTTTACTGCAGCCCAGCATGTTACAGCTTTGCTCTGAGGGGTAAAAAGGCAAAATATAAGCTCTGCAAAGATTTCTTCTTCACATGCGTTTACCCATACAATGTCAAAATGGTTCTCTCTATTTAAGATAATGGGGTAAACTTTCTGCCAAAATTTTTTTAATCCTTCTATAGAGCTTGAATTGTCTGTTGGAGTCTCTAAAAAAGTTATAGGTATTAATTTGTTTTTCATGTTAGATATTATACATAAATTTGTTATAATTATAACATGGAACAAATGCTAACTTTTGAGGAAATCAAAAAGAATGTAGAAGTTCAAACATATCTAAAATATGCAGATTATGCTTTTTCTTCTATGGGGCATAAAGAGCATGGTTCTAGTCATGCTTTGTATTCTGCAACTGTTGCTTGCCAAGTTTTAAAAGATCTAGGCTATGACGAGAGAAAACAAGAACTTGCAAAAATTGCTGCTTATGTTCATGATATAGGTTCATTGATAGGCAAGGAAGGTCATGCTCAAAGTAGTGCGGTAATGTTCCTAAACATTATTAACGAAGATAGGTATGACGATGACGTTTTTGCTATAGTAAGCGCTATAGGTTGTCACGAAGATAAAGCTTTTGCTCCAGTTTCAGAAATTGCGGCAGCTTTAGTTATTGGAGATAAAACAGATACGCGTTATGAAAGGGCTAGAACCAAAGACCCTTTTTATTTAGATAAACACGGGAAAGTTCTTTTAGCTTGTAAGAAAGTTGATATTGTAGTAAAGAAAGAAAAAATGAAAATAGAATTACATTTAAAAATAGATACCATGATATGTTCAGTTATGGATTATTTTGAGATATTTATGGCTAGAACAAATTATTGTAAAAAAGCTAGCGATGTTTTAAAGTGTAATTTTGAGTTGTATATCAATGAGGATAAATTTTTATAATGGAATGTGGGGCTTATCAATTAATTAAACAATCTTCTGAATGTAGGGCAAGGTTAGGTAAAGTTTACACAACAAGAGGTATTATAGACACACCTGTATTTATGCTGGTTGGCACGCAAGGCACTGTTAAAGGCATTGCTGCAGAGTTTTTGCATAATACGGGAGCTACTATAATACTTGGAAATTCATATCATTTGTATCTTCGTCCTGGAATTCAAATAATTAAAAAAGCTGGTGGTATACAAAAATTTAGTGCTTGGAATAATCCTATGCTTACAGATTCTGGTGGGTTTCAAGTTTTTAGTTTGAGTGATATAAGAAAGATAAGTGAAGAGGGGACTGAATTTAGATCACATATAGACGGTTCAAAACATTTTTTTTCTCCAGAAAAATCTATACAGGTTCAGAAAGATATTGGTGCAGATATTATTATGTGTTTTGATGAATGTACTCCTTATCCTGCAGATTATTCCTATGCAAAAAATTCTATGGAACTTAGCCTTAAATGGGCAAAGAGGTGTAAAGAAGAATTTTATAAAGATGATTCTTATCAAAGACAGGCTCTGTTTGGGATTGTGCAAGGGTCTGTTTATAATGATTTGCGAAGAATAAGTGCGAGTGAAATGTTAAATATTGGCTTTACAGGATATGCAATAGGTGGACTTTCAGTTGGCGAACCCAAAGAAAGTATGCATGATGTTCTGGACAATACTATTCCTATGATTCCTGAAAATAAAGCAAGATACCTTATGGGTGTAGGTATGCCTGAAGATTTATGGGAAGGAGTCCAGCGTGGCGTGGATATGTTTGATTGTGTTATTCCTACCCGTAATGGTAGGAATGGACAAGTTTTTACAAGTTTTGGCAAAATGAACATAAGAAATAGAGAATATAAGGAAGATTTTAGTCCTTTAGATCCAGAATGTAATTGCCCAACTTGTACTAATTATACGAAAGCATATTTAAACCATTTAGTCAGAGCACAAGAGACGCTATATTTGACCCTTTTATCTTTACATAATATACATTTTATGATAAGCTTAATGTTTAAAATAAGGAAGTCGTTAAAAAATGATACGTTTTTAAAGTCAAAAAAGGAATTTTTTGAAAAATATTATTTGAAAAATCTAAGGATGAGGGAAAAATGAGAAAATCAGTTGATTTGTTAGTACTTTTGTTTAATTTAATTTTGTTTCCATCTGTTGTTTTTGCTCAAACAGGTTCAGCCGGAATGTCTTTTAGTGGGTTGATGCCGCTTATTCTTATTTTTTTGTTTTTTTATTTATTTTTAATAAGACCTCAACAGAAAAAGACTAAAGAGCATCAAAAACTTTTGGCTTCTTTAAAAAAGGACGATAAGATTATTACTGCAGGTGGTATATATGCCACTGTTAGTGCTGTAAGAGATAATAACATCGTTGAAGTAAAAATTGCAAATGGTGTATATATACAAATTGCAAGACAATCTATTTCTAATGTAATAGTAAAAGAAGCACAAAAAGATGAAGTGAAGGTTCCAGAAGTAGTTAAATAAAGTTATTGACAAACTCTAAACTTTTGTAGGTTGCTTACCCTAAATTATTATTGTGAGCTTGCAATGCATGATGAAAATAAATATTCTAACTTAAAACTTGAAGATGTAAAAAAGAACCCAATAGTAAATTCATTTATTAAAGCTGCTAATGACAATTTATGTGTTATGGGTTATACAGAGCATGGTTTAAGACATGTTAGCTTGATTTCTTCTATATCAGAAAATATTTTACGTAGTTTGGATTATCCCAAGAGAATGCAAGAACTTGCAGCAATCACGGGATATGTTCATGATATTGGCAATGTTATAAATAGACATGATCATGGTCAGTCTGCTGCGTTAATAGTTATAAAAATACTTAAAGATATGGGAGCAACTCCTGATGAGATAGCTTTAATAATCTCTGCTATAGGTAACCATGAAGAAGAAGTTGGAGAACCTGTAAATCCAATAGCTGCCGCTTTAATTTTAGCAGACAAGTCTGATGCACATAAAAGCAGAGTTAGAAACAAAAGTATTTCAAGGTATGATATACACAATAGAGTAAATTACGCTGTTGAAAGATCTTTCTTAAATGTTGATAAGGGGAAAAAAGTAATATCACTTCATCTTACTATTGATACGCAAATTTCACAAGTTATGGAATATTTTGAAATTTTTATGCCTAGGATGCTTATGAGCAGAAAAGCTGCTAACTTTTTAAATTGTACATTTGAGTTAATAATAAATAAGAGGAAATTACTCTGATGAGCAAAATTAATTGGAAGTTGTGGATTAGCGTGTTGCTGGTAGTCCTTTCATTGTGGACTTTATGGCCATCTATAAGTTGGTTTATGATGTCTGAAGATTTAAGAAAGCAAGCGGAACAATCTAAAGATCCAATTTTAAGTAAAATTTTAAAGTTAGGCTTAGATTTAAAGGGAGGGACGCACCTTCTATTAGAGGTAGACACAGATACATCTAAATTAGAAGAAAATGTAAAGGTTAAAGATGCTGTTGATAGAGCAACAGAGATTATTAGAAATAGAATTGATCAGTTTGGTGTAGCAGAGCCTATGATAGCAAAACAAGGCGATAAGTGGATAGTTATTCAACTTCCAGGTATAAAAGATCCTAAAGCTGCAAAAGATTTGATAGGCAAAACAGCTTTACTCGAATTTAGAATAGTAAATAAGAGTCAAGAAGCAGGTAAAGCTTTAGATTTACTTACAAGTAAGGGCATAAAACCAGCACAATTTAGGGAAGACCCTTCAAAATATCCTGAAATAGAAGTTGCTCTGCCAGAAGACTCCTCGATTTTTGAAGGAAAGGGGAGTGATGGTTATTATGTTTTAGATAAAGCTCTTCTTACAGGAGCAGCTCTTACAAATGCTAAAGTTGAATTTGGTGGACAGTTTGGGCGACCTGTAGTTGTTATAGAATTTAGCAAAGAAGGTGGTAGAATTTTTGCAGATATTACAGAAAAAAATAGAGAAAAAAATTTAGCTATAGTGCTTGATGGCATAGTACAGTCTGCTCCCGTGATTAGAACTAGAATTCCAGATGGTAAAGCAGTAATTGAAGGTAGTTTTAATGCTGAAGATGCAAGACTTTTAGCAACTGTTTTAAGAACTGGAGCTCTTCCAGCTCCTGTTAGGGTTATAGAAGAAAGGACCATTGGGCCATCTTTAGGTGATGATTCAATAAAAAAAGGTTTTATGTCGTCGTTAATAGGTGTTATTGTAGTTTTTGCTTTTATGGTTGTTTATTATAGAACATCAGGCATTATTGCTGACATTGCACTTGCTTTAAATTTAATGGTACTTATGGCTGTTATGGCATATTTTCAGTTTACTCTTACTTTGCCTGGAGTAGCTGGTATTGCTCTTACACTTGCAATGGCTGTGGATGCTAATGTTCTTATACTGGAAAGAATAAGAGAAGAGTTGGCAACTGGAAAAACAACTAGAGTTGCAGTAGATGCAGGTTATCAAAAAGTGTTTTGGACAATTTTTGACGCTAACTTTACAACTCTTATAGCGGCAGTTTTTTTATTCCAATTTGGGACTGGCCCTATTAAAGGTTTTGCCGTTACTTTATCTATAGGTCTTATAATAAGCATGTTTACGGCTATAACAGTTACAAAACTGATATATGAGTTTCTATTTAAAGAAAATTTCTTATTAAAAATTAAAATATAGTATCGGAGGATAAAGTGCAATTCTTTAAATCCACAAATATAGATTTTATAGGTAACCGACATAAATTTTTTGTGGTTTCTATTCTTTTTTTTGTTATAACAATAGTTGCCTTTATTTATAGACAAGAACCTAATTATGGCATAGATTTTACCGGCGGTATTATGATGCAAGTTTCTTTTGAAAATAAATTAGATGATTTGCAAGATGTTCGCAAAGCTATAGAAGAGGCTCAAGTGACATCTTTTGAACTTCAAACTTCAGAAAATTTAGTTGTAATAAGAGCAAAAAAAAGCTTACAATCACAAGAAGAGTTTGACAAAAGTATAAGTCAGTCTATCCAAAATAGATTTCCTGATAACCCCATGAAAATTGAGAGAATAGAATATGTGGGACCAAGTGTTGGCCAATACCTTTCTAAGCAAGCTTTGTATGCATTCTTTTTTGCGTTTTTGGGGATGATTGTTTATGTTGCTTTTAGGTTTAAGTCTAGCTTGTGGGGAATTGTTTCGGTTTTAGGCATTATCCATGATGTTATTATTTCTTTTGGATTTGTGATTTTAGTTAATAAAGAAGTTAATATAACAGTGGTAGCTGCTTTGCTTACAGTTGCAGGTTATTCAATAAATGATACAATAGTTTTATTTGATAGAATTAAAGAAAATTTAAGGTTTGGCTCAAAAGAAATTTTTGCAAATATAATAAATAAAAGTATAAATGAAGTTTTAGTAAGAACAATTGTAACTTCTTTAACTGTATTTATTGTTGCGAGTTCTTTGTTTTTCTTTGGTGGGGAAGTTATACATACGTTTGCTTATATAATGGTTATAGGTACGGTTCTTGGTGTGTACTCTACAATATTTTTGTGTACTCCTTTAGTTTATGAATGGGAAGTAAGAAGAAGTAATAGATTAAAAATGGCTATCAAGCAAGGTGCAGTAAATTCTAAGAAGAAATAATGAGAAAAATAAAAAATTTTAAAATTAATTTACGTATAAAAGAAATTTCAAGTGTAATAAAAAAGCTCAATAATATTTCTATAGATTCAATAGAACTTGAAGAAATCGTAAGACGTAGTTGTAGTACATATTCTAAGTTTTTATATCCGTCAGCTATTTATGACACTTTTTCGAAAGAAGTTTTTCCTTCGTTTGAAGAAAATACCATTGCTCCAAAGTTTGTAGCTTGTAGTGTGTTTTTTGTGACTATTGGTAAGACTCTTGAAGAGCAGTATAAATTAAATCCAGGTGCTTTTGGAGAATATACTTCTACAATAGTGTCTGCTATAGCAGTTGATGCTTTGGAACAGTCAAAAAACTTTATTCAAAGACTTATTATAAGCGAAGCTAAAAACGAAAGTTGTGAAGTTTCAAGAGCAGAAGAGATTCAGGATGGTTTATGTAGTGAATTTGTAAAGTTGGTTCCCATTAGTAAAATTGACATAAGTGTAGTGTCAGGAGAACTTAACCCTAAATATTCTACTTGTGGATTGTTCTATTGGATTCCTTCTAAGAAAAAACAAAAAAAAGCAGTTAAGTAGTTTGGTTATAACAACTTCTATAAGTGCTCCTATATTACTTTTACTTAAAGTTTGATAACATAAAATGTTAAAAATATATCTCATTATATATAATGTATTATTTATAGTATTTTTACCTATACTTGCTGTAGTTATTATGTTTATTAAAAAGTATAGGAAAGAGTTTTTTTATAAGATATTTGAACGTTTTGCATTTTATGGAAATTTAATAAAACAAAATAATAAGCCTACAATTTGGATACACTGTGCATCTCTTGGTGAAGTGCGAGCTGTTGAGCCTATTTTAGATAGTTTAAGTTTGAGAAATAACATAATTTTAACAACAATTACTAAAACAGGTAGAGAATATGCTCAGAAAATTAAAAAAGCAAATTTTGTTTTTCTATTCCCCATTGATATCTATCCTATAATGCTTAGAGCATTTAATATAATAAACCCAAATATGATTATAATTGTAGAAACTGAACTTTGGCCTACGTTACTTTATACAGCTTTTAAGAGGAATGTTGTAGTTGTTACTGTAAATGGTAGAATGTCAAACAAAGCTTTTAAGAGTTATAAAAAGCTGAAGTTTTTTTGGGGAAGTTTTATAAGTTTAATTTCTACTATTATTGCAAGAAGTGATGACGATGCATATAGATTTAGAGTGTTAAGAAGGAATATAGATGAAGTTTTTATTTCAGGGAATATAAAATATGATAGAGATTTTTCTGTAGATTTTAAAAGATCAAATTTATCTTTAAAAGAAGAAGATTTTGTTTTTACTGCTGGAAGCGTAAGAGAAGGTGAAGAAGAGATTATTATAAACGTATATATGAAAATTATTCTTGAATTTAATAATATAAAATTTTTTCTTGCCCCAAGACATCCTGCCAAGGTAAACGATATAATAAAGGTTCTTGAAAATAGAAATATAAAATATAGTTTATTTTCTTCTGGCAATTTACAAAACAATTTTATTTTAGTTGATGTTTTTGGAAAGCTGCAAGAAATATATGCTATTTCAGACGTTTGCTATGTTGGTGGCTCTATGGTTGACATGGGTGGTCAAAACCCTGTAGAGCCTGCAGGTTTTGCAAAACCAGTTCTTTTTGGGAAGTATATGGATAATTTTGCTACTGAATCTGAAGTGCTTGTAAAAAATGGTGGGGCTTTAATAGTGCAAGGTTCTAGTGATTTGGCTAGCAAAATAAAATGTTTTATATTAGATCGTCAAATATTAAAAAGTATGGGACAAAATGCTTTAAAAGCTGTTCAGTCTCAAAAAGGTGCAGTAATTTTTACAGTACAAAAAATAAAAAGTAAATTGTATGTCAAATAAGGTTTTTATAAAGATTATTACGTTTGTATCTAAGGCTGTAGATAAAACTTTAAGAAAAATATCATTAAATGATGAGTTTCATTATCCAAAGCCTTCAATTTATGCTTTTTGGCATGGAAATGAGTTCCCTATGATGCTGTCTAATCAAAATAGAAATATAGTTATAATGGTAAGTCTGTCTAAAGATGGTGAAATGTTAGCTGGACTTTTAAGAAACTTTGGGTTTTTAACAGTGAGAGGTTCTTCTAGTAAGGGTGGAGGGCGTGCATTAATAGCAATTATAAAGTATGCTCGTAGCGGTTATTCTCTTGCTTTTGCTTGTGACGGACCAAGAGGACCTTACCATAAACTTAAGTCAGGAATTGTCTATACAGCCCAAAAGACAAAAATGCCACTAATCCCTATAAATTGTTCTCCAAAATATAAAATAATGTTTAAAAATTGGGATAGAACAATAATACCTTTACCTTTTTCTAAAACTGTACAAGTATATGGAGACCCAATTTATGTTAGCGACACTGATAGCATAGAGGACAAAGTTAAAGAAGTTGAAAGTAAGTTAAATAAATTATTTAAATTTACAAATGAATGTTATTGGGAAAATGATATATTAAAATACTTGCAATATCATCCTGCTCCAAAAATTTTGATTGTTCAGCCTAGCAGAATAGGAGATATAATATTTTCTTTACCTGTACTTAATGCAATAAAAGAAAAATATCCTAATGCGAGATTGAGTTGGATTGTAGACGAAAGATGTTCTCAGATACTAGAAGACAACCCTATTTTAGAAAATGTTTTTGTTTGGGACAGAAAACGAGTTTCTTTTAAATATTATAGACAGTTGATAAAAACTTTAAGGAAAGAAAAATTTGATTTAAGTATAGATTTACATGGTCTTGCAAAATCAGCTTTACTTGTAAAGCTTGCAAATGCTCATTTTAAAATAGCATCTTCATCTACAAATGGTATGAGAGAATTTTCTTGGTTGTTCTCAAAAGAAATTAAATCTTTGTCAAATAAACATTGTGTTGAACGCCATTTTGAAGTGGCAAAATATTTAGGATGTAAAGAAGAAATAAAATATCCTATATATATACCAGAAGAAAACTTTCAAAGTGTTAAAAAAAAGTTATTGAAAGAAAATATAAATTTAGAAAATATTGTAGGAATTCATCCTGGCGGTGGGTGGGTTTCTAGAAGGTGGAACAGCTATAAATTTGCAGTGCTTGCGGGTAAATTAAAAAGAGAATTAAATTTAGATGTTGTCTTAGTTGGTGGCAAGGAAGGTGGTACTAGTGAAAAAGGATTAAGTGAGGAAATAGTAAGAGATTCTGGAGTTAATGTAATAGATATGTCAGGTAAGTTTACACTAAAAGAATTATGTGCTTTTTTGTTAATATGTAAGATTTTTGTTGGTAATGAAGCTGGACCAATGCACATAGCTACAGCTTTAAATGTTAATGCAGTTGCTGTTTTAGGACCCACAGATGCCAAACGCACAGGGCCATATAAAGGTAATACTACTATTGTCCAGCATCAGGTGGCTTGTCAGCCTTGTAGAAATAGAAATTGTAAAGCAGTAATTTGTATGAAAGATATAACAGTTAAAGAAGTATTTGAAGCAATAAAAAAGAAATTGTAATTTTAAAAAAGTATGAAAATTTTAATTATTAAACCTAGTTCGTTTGGAGATATTGTACAAGCTTTACCTTGTGCTAATGCTTTAAAACGATCTTACTGTGATTGTCAGATAACTTGGGTTGTTTTTAATAACTGGGAACTTTTACCTAGAATTTGTACAGATATAGATGAAGTTATTATTTGGGATAGAAAAAAATGGGTTAAAGGCTTTTTTGATGTTTTAAAAAAAGTTAGACAAAAAGAATATGATGTAGTACTAGATTTGCAAGGTCTTTTAAGAAGTGCATTTCTTACGAAATTTTCTAAATCAAAGATAAAGATTGGGGCTCCTGGTATGAAAGAATTTAGTAATCTTTTAGTTAGAGAAATATCTCCACAAAAAGCAAAAATCAATGCTACTCTTAGGAATTTAGAAACAGTTCATTATTTAACAGGTAGATCATTTGAGCCTAAAGTAAATATAAGAATTAATGCTAATGTAGATAATATTGTTAAAACTGACAAAATCTTGAAAAATTTTATTGTTTTTTTACCTTTTGCTAGGGGGAAAGGTAAAGATTGGGGAATTTTAAATTATCAAAAACTTATTTTTTTATTAAAAGAAAAATACTCTAATTTAAATATTATTGTTTTAGGTTCAAAGAATGATTACGGAAAACTAGAATCGGATGATGTTATAGATTTATGTGGAAAGACAAATATATATGAACTAGCAAGTATTTTGGTTAAAGCGCATGTTGCAGTTGGAGCAGATACAGGTCCTATGCATTTGGCTTCTGTTTTAAATGTGCCTTCAGTTTTTATTTTTGGGATGTCTGATATAAAAGAAACATCTCCATATATAGGTAAATTTTCTTTGCTTATAAATAAACAAAGTCAAAAAGATATACAATCTATAAGCCCTGAAATAGTTTTTAGTGAGATACTTAAATGGATAAAATAATTTTTTTTCATATGAACCAGTTAGGAGATTTACTTTTTTCTTTGCCAGTTTTAAAAGCTGCTAAAGAAGAATTGGGTTCACAAAATTATTCTGTAATAAGTAAAGACTTAGCCCCTATTTTAATAGCGTCAGGTTTGGTTGATGGCTTTTTTGATAAAAGCAACTATAATATGGGACTTATAAGAAAAGAAAAGTTTACTAAAGCTGTTTTGTTTTCAGAATCTCCTAAATCTTTATTGTATGCTTATTTTTCTAAAATTAAAGAAAGAATTGGCTTTAGGACTGCATCTTTGGGTTTTCTTCTAACAAAAAAAATTGATAGAGTAGGAGTTCCATCACTGCTAAATAATAGACAATTAGGTGTAGCTTTTGGGTTAAAAAGTGTACCTAAAGATTATACGCATATATTACACGTTTCTCAAGATAATGTTAACAATGTGAAAAAATGGTTTAAAATTAACAATTTAGATGCTCCAAAAACAATTGCTATTTCTGTTGGGGCAAGTAAAAGAAGACAAGATAAATGTTTGGAAGATGATAATTGGGTTAAAATTATAGATATTTTATCTGAAAACGGTTTGAGCTGTGTTCTTTCCGGAGCAAAATGGGAGCATAAGAGTTTAGAAAGTATAGCACAAAAATGTAAAATAAAACCTAAATTATTTACTGCACAAGGAGGCATTTTAGATAGTGCTGCTTTTTTAGGACAGTGTAGTTTGGTTTTAGGTATAGACTCTGGTGCTATGCATTTAGCTGCATCTGTTGGAACTAAATGCGTTGCAGTACTTGGTTATACTGATCCTCTTCAAGTTGGTCCAATGCCTATTGATAAACACATTATAATAAAAAAAGAAAATATTAAGTTTATAAGGCCAGAAGACATTATTGACTCGATTTTATATAAAAAGTAAAAGGTGGAAACAATGATAGAAAATAAATGCAATGTTTCAGAATTGCAGGTTGAAAGATCAAAGTTTAAGCCAGTACTTCCTAAAGTTTTAAAAAATGGGTTAAGTGGGACAGTTGTAGTAAAAGGAAAACCAACAAAATCAGTAGCAGATCAAGAAAAAGTTAAAGAGCTGTTTAAAAATACTTACGGATTACCTATTGTTACGTTTAAAAAAGGTAAAAACAAAACGCTTAAAAAAAAATGTATTAAAGTAGCAGTTGTGTTTTCTGGAGGCCAAGCTCCAGGAGGGCATAATGTGATTGCTGGTCTTTTTGATGGTCTAAAAAAAATAAATAAGAAAAATACTTTGATAGGTTATTTAGGTGGTCCTTCTGGAATTTTAAATAATAGATATCAAGAAATTACAAAAGATGTTCTTTGTGAGTATAGAAATACAGGTGGTTTTGATTATATACAATCAGGACGTGCTAAAATAGAAACTCCTGACCAGTTTTGCTCAACAAAGGATAATCTTGCAATATGTGACGTTGATGCACTTGTAGTTGTTGGTGGAGACGATTCAAATACAAATGCAGCGATGATAGCAGAATATTTTAGAGAACAAGGGATAGATAAACGTGTTATAGGCATCCCTAAAACAATTGATGGTGACTTAAAAAATAAGTATATAGAAACTTCTTTTGGTTTTGATACAGCTACAAAAATTTATTCAGAACTTGTAGGAAACATTTGTAGAGATGCAAATTCAGCTCGTAAATATTGGCACTTTGTTCGTCTTATGGGAAGAAGGGCTTCTCACATTACCTTAGAAGTTGGCTTTAAAACTCAACCTAATATAATTTTGATTGGTGAAGAAATTTTAGCTAAAAATATGACCCTCTCAAAAGTTGTTGATAGTATTGTAGAGACCATAGTTAAGCGTTCTGAAAAGGATAAAGATTTTGGCGTTATTTTGGTCCCAGAGGGTGTCATAGAATTTATTCCAGAAATAAAAGAGTTAATTTCAGCGTTAAATGATATTTTAGCAGAGAACAAAAGTGAGTTTTCTAAGTTGAGTTCTATAGATGATAAAAAAGAATTTGTTTGTAAAAAGCTTTCTACAAAATTGGCAACATTAATATCAGAACTTCCAATAGGCATAGCTTCTCAACTTATGTCTGAACGAGATCCTCATGGAAATGTTGTAGTATCATTAATCGAAACAGAGAAATTGTTAATAGAAATGATTCGCAAAAAACTTTCAGAGTTAAAAAAGAAAGACAAATATAACGGTAAGTTTGCAAGTATAACTCATTTTTTTGGTTATGAAGGGCGTTGTGGTATACCGTCTAATTTTGATGCAAACTATACATATGCTTTAGGTTTTAACGCTGCAATGCTTTTGCTTAATGGTTTCAGTGGATATATGTCTTATATAAAAAATCTTATCAAACCTACAAAAGATTGGGAATGTGGGGGCCTTCCTTTAACAATGATGATGAACATTGAAAAGAGAAGTGGAAAAAAAAAGCCTGTTATACAAAAAGTTTTAGTAAATTTAAAAGGTAAACCGTTTAAGAAATTTGTTAAAAATAGATATAAATGGGCTATTAACGAAAATTATCTTTTCCCTGGACCTATACAATATTTTGGGCCTAAAAATATTACTGATATGACCACTAAAACTTTGCAGTATGAACAGACACAAAAATAACTTTTTCCTTAAAACCGGTCAAGTTAAGTGACTAATCACATCATTTAAAATCAACCCATATCTGTATGCACTTCACCTTCTACTTCATATCCTACAAGCTTCATTGTTAATATAAATAATGAATGATAATACTTCTCTTCCCCTGCATGTAAATCATATGGTATGTTTGCATATAAACTACTTAATGCTTGTTGCGTCAATCTCACCAAAATTATATCGGCATGACTTCATCTATATCTTTCTTTGCCTCTTACATAGCCCTTCTTTACTATTAATTCACTTAAACACTTGCTGCAATGCGTTTTAATATCCAAAATCCTATCTATAATTGTTTAATACCAGTCAATAGAGGTAGAATAATTTAGTGCAAGCGCAAAGAGTTAGCCAAGAAGTGCTTAAAGGGCTAGGAGATGCAATAGAGGTGAGAGAATTTGTGTAAATACTAAGGTCATATGAAGAGTACATAATGCCAATGGCCAATGTGGTAGATAAAGCATTAACAAAGGAAATGAAGAAGGCAAGAGCAGTGTCGCAAGCAGGGTAATGTAAATGTAAAAGAGTAGTTTTAAAAAATAGGAGAAAGAGAAGGAGTAGAAGGAATGGTGAAAGTAGGGTATAGTATATAAGTTGATATGTGTAAGAAAAGAAGTAAGAAGAATGCAGTGATACGCCTTAGAGTTTGCTGAGCGTGCATACGGTAGTCCTCAAGAACTGAAAGCAACATAAATTGAAAAGAATATTATAGTGATAGAGTAAAGGCAAGGGAGTGTATTTGACGACAAAAAGGATTTGAAGAGTTAGTTAATTCAATCAATAGTCCTGACATAAAAAGAAAGGCAAAGGAGCAATAGAAAAATTGACTGTTCCTAAGAGAGTTAAAGTCTTGGGCACGTAGCATTGACACTGATGAATAAGAAATGGTATAAGAAAATAATTGTTGATTTTACTAGGTGATGAAAAGGGAAATAACCATGGTATGGAAATTAGAAAGCAAGTAATACAGCAAATACATGGATTGTTAAAAGAGGAACAATAGTTTGATCATAGCATTCAATTTTGTCAATGTTCTTTTCAACATATTCTTTACATTTATCATGGAAGCTAAACTTTCTCAGATAAGTTTAAAACCATAGCCCCAGAGTTAAAATAGCATTGCCCAATTTCAACACAATCAGCTACTAAATATAGGTACACATGATGAACTTTTAGCTTTGAAGTTACTATACAAATCTTTATAAAATTTCAGTTTATGCAGGATTAGATAGATTAGAAAAGGTAATATTTTTCCACATTATGTTTTTACATATTTATTAATAAATTTATGTCTGTTTTCTTTTTTTAAAATAAACCAACATATAAATCTGCCAAACCATTTAGGTAAGACTTTAGTTAAAGAGTTGTAGTTGGGTTTATAATAATTGGTTAAGAAGAAAGAAAGGGTGTTTTATGAGCATAAAACCACCAGAGTTCAGCAAATTTTAGAGTACCTGGGTGATAGTCTCAAGGTTTTTTATTTGCAAAATGAATAATTTTTGCATTATCAACAGAAAAATTGTATTCTGTTGGTAAAAAAATTATTTTTCCCTTGCATGTTAAGTTAATTATATCTTGATCATGAAATGGAAAACTTTTTTTTCTGCTAATTGTATCCAGCTTTTGTCCATATTGTCTGATTTCAATTTTCTTAAATTTAGTAATAATACACCAGCATTTATGTAATGTTCATTTTTGCCAAAGATAGTTTTTTTCATTACCTTTGTAAGCATCTTTTACGGCTGCCACATAGTTATTTGCTAAATCTAGTGAATATAAACCTTGTAAATCAGAATTAAAGATTAAATCTATATCTGTATAAACTATTCTGTCTATGATTAGGCAAAACCTGTGGTAGTAAAAGTCTATAATAAGTAGGTTTTTTTGTGGATTTTATATTTTGCTACCTTAATAAATTTGATACTAGAAAAAGAAGAATATTGTTTAAAATTTGATTCTAATATATTTTCTATGGTATATTATTAAGTGTGTTAGAGACAATATATATTATATTTGCTTTGATTTTTAGAAACTTCTAATAAACTTAATTATAGTGACATTTGCATATGTCCAAAAATTTTCATCAAAACAAAAAGCAATATTAATTTCTTTAGTATTCATTTCCCCTCCCCCTTTTTATTAGAAGTTTTTAATATTTTATGCAATACTGTACAGCGTAATTTACAGGCCTATTTTCATTAGCCACTGGGACAACTATAGAGGCGTCGAAATCTAGTATAGATCTAACATCGTCTACCCCATCACTTCTTTTAAGATTATCCCAACCTTTTTCAGTAGAATAGGCAAAAGCACCCTGAGGCTTAATATTACCATTTTTCCTTAACCAAATATGCCCATTTTCGAAACTTCCCTTAATATTTCGAATAGCATCGCCTTGTTTTTGGCCAAGGCTAGCGGAGCTTCCACCTGCGCCTCGTAGGAACATACCTCTAAGGTCAGGAAGTTTAAACCTGGAAGAAGCATTACCTCCATAAATAGTACCGATAGCATCAAATAGTTGAGGATATTTAGATTTTTCTACTTCAGAGCCATCACAAAGGAGATAGCCTTCAGGGATTCTATTGCCACCAAAAGCAATAATAGTACCAGGTGGAACTGATAAAGATTCAAGATTAGAGTTTTGAGGATTTTTATAACAAAGTTTTCCATCTTTAACAGTGATAGAGAGAGAAGAGTTTCCGACTTTGATTACAATTTCGTTATTAGCGGATAAACTCTCTGCTGAGAGGGAATGTAAAGAATAGAGCTGAGATAAAAGTTTTTCTCTAGGAGTAAGTTCTTTGCCATCTACAACTAACTGGAGCCAAAGGTTAGATTTGCGCAAATCAACTTTATTTAAATCAGGCTTAATTACGTAAGAGAATAAACCGCTAGAAACTTTTATAGACTGGTTTCCTGACTCCCAAAGAGCAGTATCACCGGATTCTTGGCTATATATTTTAAAGTTAAAATCTATAGAAGCATTAACAAGAGAATTGTAGTTCTTAAGTCTTCCACTGTAACGAATTTCATTTGGAACTTCAGAGTAACAAAACATTGAAGAAAGACATAAGATAAATAATACGAATAAAAGATTTTTCATTTATAAAACCTCTATAAATTAGATGATATTTTAATATTATAACAGATTCACGTTAAAATTTCTAATACTCTATCCTTCATCTTCTTTTTGAGAAGAACGTTTTCTTAAAAGATGATTTAAAACTTTTTTTCTCAAACGTATAGATACAGGGGTTATTTCAACAAGCTCATCTTGGGCAATGTATTCTACAGTTTGTTCTAAGTTCATAACTCTAGGAGTGGTTAACATTGGCGCATCGTCAGCACTTTTACTTCTCATATTAGTTAATTTTTTTAATTTACAAGGGTTTACAACTAAGTCATTTTCTCTGGAATTTTGACCTACTATCATTCCTCCATAGACTTCTATCCCAGGCCCTACAAAAAGTTGCCCGCTGACTTGTAAGTTATCTAAAGCATATGCTGTTGTTTTACCTTGCTCTTTTGCTATAAAAACTCCACTTATTCTTAAGTTTGAAACATTTACTTTAGGCATATAATCATAAAAACTATGATGCATAATACCTTGTCCACGAGTATTTGTTAAAAAGTCATTTTTAAAACCTATTAAAGCTCTTGAAGGGATTATATATTCAAGTCTTATTCTATCTTCACCTTCACTTACCATGTTTTCTAACTTAGCCGACCTTTTCCCTACAAGTTCAAATACGATCCCTTGATATTGGCTTTCTATGTCTAAGGTTAAAAATTCCATGGGTTCACAGAGTTTACCGCCAATTTCTTTGTATATAACTTCTGGAGAAGATACAGCAATTTCAAAACCTTCTCTACGCATTGTTTCAATTAAAACAGTTAAATGAAGTTCTCCACGTCCTGAAACTTTAAATTTTCCTTCACCTTCTAAAGTTTCTATTTTTAGACCAACATTTGTTTGTGCTTCTTTTTCTAAGCGAGCTTTTATGTGTCGACTTGTTATAAATTTACCTTCTTTTCCAGCAAAAGGGGAATCATTTACTAAAAAATTCATAGAAACTGTAGGTTCGTCTATAGAAAGTCTTGGCAGAGGCAAAATATTGTCTATATTACAAACAGTATCGCTAACTTCCACCCCCTCAAGTCCTGCTATGGAGACAATATCGCCAGCTTGAGCTTGCTCTACTTCTTGCTTGCCAAGTCCACAAAATTTGTCTATACGTACAGCTTTTGTAATTTTTGGAGAATTTACATTAGACTCATTTACAAGTGCTATAATTTGTCCTTTTTTTATTGTGCCGTTTAAAATTCTCCCTATACCAACATTCCCTAGAAAATTATTATAATCAAGGATCGTTATTTGCATTTGTAGAGGTTTTTCTATATCAGCATCTGGAGGTGGAACATGTTTCAAAATGGTTGTAAAAACAGGTTCTATATCTGCACCTTTTTCTTCCATTTTTAAGCTAGCCCAACCATCTCTGCCTGAAGCGTAAATTATAGGAAAATCTAGTTGCTTGTCATTTGCTCCAAGTTTCATAAACAAATCAAAAACATTGTCTATAACTGTGCTGGGAATGGCGTTTGGACTATCCATTTTATTGATAACTACTATAGGGTTAAGACCTAACGCAAGAGCTTTTCTTAGAACAAATCTTGTTTGTGGCATAGGGCCTTCGACAGCGTCTACCATCAAAATAGCGCCATCGACCATTTTTAATACTCTTTCTACTTCGCTACCAAAGTCTGCATGACCAGGAGTATCAACTATATTTATTGTAGATCCTTTATAATTTACGGAAGTACACTTTGCTAATATTGTTATACCTCTTTCCCTTTCAAGAGGGTTTGAGTCTAACACCATATCTTGGGCTTGGCCATTTTTAACATTAAATTGTCCAGAAAATTTAAGTAGAGAATCTACCAATGTAGTTTTGCCGTGATCTACGTGAGCTATAATAGCTACATTTCTCACATCATTTCTTTTCATAATCAATTAAAATACGACCATTGTATTAACAACAGGTCGTTTTTTGTTGCTCCTTTTTAAACAAACCCATTATACATCTTTTTATGTTGTTTTGTCATTTTGGTACATATGTGCTAAAATTATTAAGTTATATATAAGTGGTGTGTGAATAATGAAAAAAATATCGAAAATTGATTTAATCTTAAATCGAGTACAAAAACCTGCAAGATACATAAACAGTGAACTAAACTCTTATAAACCAGATATGTCGGTAGACTTTTCTATTGTTTTGTGTTTCCCTGACATTTATGAAGTGGGGGCATCTAATTTAGGTTTAGAAATTTTATACCATTTAGTAAATGAAAAAAAATTAGCTAGATGTGAAAGAGCCTTTGCCCCAGACACTGATTTAGAAAATATTTTAAGACAAGAAAATTTAGCTTTGTTTTCTTTAGAATCACAAAGTGAAATTAAAAGTTTTGATGTTTTAGGTTTTACGATTCAGTGTGAACTTGTCGCTACAAATGTGGTAAACATTTTAGATTTGTCTAACATTCCTATATTTGCAAAAAATAGAAATGAAAATGACCCTCTTGTAATTGCTGGAGGTCCATCTTTAACTAACCCTGAACCCTTTTGTGATTTTTTTGATTTGTTTGTTTTAGGTGATGGAGAAGAGATTATAGAAGAAATAATAAATGTTTGCAAATTTTCTAAAAAACATAAGCTGTCTAGATTTGATACTTTAAAAAAGTTGTCTGAAATAGAAGGTGTATATGTACCGTCTTTTTATGATGTGGAATATAATACAGACAATACTGTAAAATCTGTAAAACCAAAATATGAAGGTTTAAAATCTGTTGTTAGTAAAAGACTTTTGAATCTTAACAATGCGTACTTTCCTCAAAAAAAGATAATTCCTTTTGTAGAGACTGTACACAATAGGTTAAATATAGAAGTTGCAAGAGGTTGTCCTGGGCAGTGTCGCTTTTGTCAAGCGTCTAAATATTATCGTCCTTTTAGGCAAAGACCTTTAGGAAAGTTGTTAGAACTAGTAAAAAGTGGGATATCAGCTACAGGCTTTGAAGAGATTGCTTTTTCTTCTCTTTCGTGTAGTGATTACAAGCATTTAGACAAACTTTTAATTGAAACAAACAATTTATACAAAAAAACAAATTTAAACATTTCTCTCCCTTCTTTAAGATGTAATGAGAAATCTCTTAAAATTGCACAATACATAAATAGAAGTAAAAGACCCACCCTTACTTTTGCTCTAGAAGCGGGTTCTGACAGACTTCGTAACGTTATAGGTAAATACCTTTCTGAAAAACAAATAGTGGAAACTTTACTTACTGCAAACGCTATGGGTTGGAAAACTATAAAGCTTTATTTTATGATAGGTCTTCCGACAGAAACTAGTGAAGATATATTAGGAATAGAGCACATTGTAAAACTTGTAAAAAAAGAAGCTAAAAATTTGAGTTTTAATATAACAGTGTCTCCGTTTGTACCAAAAGCTCAAACCGCATTTCAATGGGTTCCTATGGCAAGGGAAGATGCTATAAAACAAAAGATAGATTTACTAAATAAGTTGCTTCCTGCAAATGTAAAAGCGCATAACCATAGAGCAAGTGTATTAGAGGCGTTAATTGCAAAGGGCGATAGAAGGCTTTCTAAAGTAATTTATAAAGCTTGGGAAAAAGGTGCAAGGTTTGACCAATGGGCAGACAAGTTTGGTAACAGTATTTGGTCCCAATCTTTAAAAGAATGTAATGTGGATTTAAACTTTTATGTTTACAGAAACAGAAATTATGATGAAGTGTTTCCTTGGGATCATTTATTTTTTTGCGTTTCAAAAGAGGATTTATATAAAGACTACACAAAGGGTATAAACGAAACTGCAGATATTACTATAAAATCTTTTGACAAAGTTGGATGTGTTTTACCAGAACATTATGAGGAACCTAAAACTCAAGAAACTGCTCCTGTTGTTCGATTACTTCTTCGTTTTGCTAAAAAAGGAATGATGAAATACATATCGCACTTGGAACAAATAGAAGTTTTTAGGCGCTCAGCGAGGCGGTCAGGTTTGCCGATTGCTTTTACTGGTGGGTTTAGCCCCCAAGTAAAATCTTCTTATGGGCCTCCACTTTCTATCGGACAAGAAAGTTCTAGTGAGTACATGGAATTATATTTTACTGAGAATATTAGTACTAAAATTGTAAAACTTGCAATATCTAAAGTTTTACCTGAAGGCTATGATTTGCTTAATGTAAAAAAAATGCCATTGTTGTTTCCGTCAATAGATAGGCTTGTTAATGTGTCAGAGTACAAAATTAAAGACGTAATTGTTTCTCAAAAAGAGATAGATGAATTTTTATTGCAGGATGAGATTGTTATAATTAAACAAAAAAAAGATAAAATTATAAGGATTGACGCTAAACCTTTAATAAGGTTATTAAAAATAGAAAGTGGCGATTTAATATTGCAGCTTCGGTTTGGAAGTGGTAAAACAGTTAAACCAGAAATGGTTTTGGAAAAAATTTTAAAATTAAAAACAGGTGAACTTAAGGTTTATAGTATTAAAAGAACTGCTTTATATATTGAAACATCTAATGGTACAATGTATGAACCATAAATTTTTGAATAGGAATAATTGTTAAGTGAAAAAAGAGATAGTAGTTAACAAGGGTTTAGAAGAAACAAGAGTTGCTGTTTTAGAAGATGGCAAACTTTTTGATTTGTTTATAGAAAGAAGGGAATCTGAGAAAATATTAAATAATATTTATAAAGGTACAGTACAAAATATTGTGCCAGCTCTTGGTTCTGCTTTTGTTGATATTGGTTTTGGAAAAAGTGCTTATTTAGGGGTTGATGATATAGTAACTCAACGAGAAGAAAAAAGTATTGAAAATATGATTAAAGCTGGTCAAGAAGTTATGGTTCAGGTTTATAAAGAACCTATAAGCACAAAAGGGTCTAAAGTAACAATGGATATTTCTCTGCCTGGAAGACTTTTAGTGTATATGCCTTTTAGTAACAATATAGGTGTATCTAGAAATATTGAAGACAAACAGGAGTCCGATAGGTTAAAAAATGTAGTTTCTAAAATAAAAAAAGATATACCAGGTGGTATAATAGTTAGAACAGAAGCAGAAGACGCTACTGAACAGGAAATAAAAAGTGAAATGAAGTATTTGTTAAGACTTTGGTCTTCTATAGTTTCAAGATTTAACAATACCAAGCCAACAAACCTTGTTCATAAAGATTTAGGAATAGTATTTCAGACAGTAAGAGATTATTTTTCAGAAGATGTTATTATGATGCACATAGATTCAAAAAAAGAGTTTAAAGATGTTTGTGATTTTGTAAAAATAGTGTTGCCAGAATTCAAAGATAGAATTTTACTTTATGATGGAAAGCAGCCTATTTTTAAAGCGTATGGAATTGATGAAGAAATAAAAGTGCTTCGATCAAATAAAGTTTGTTTAAAGTCAGGAGGATATCTCATAATACAAGAGGCAGAATCTCTTTGTGCGATAGATGTTAATAGTGGAAAATTTACTGCTAAAAGTTCTCAAGAAGATACTGCCTTGGTTACGAATTTAGAAGCTTCTGTAGAGATAGCAAGACAGTTAAGACTTAGAAATATTGGTGGGATTATTGTTATAGATTTTATAGATATGACAAAGTCTGCAAATAGGCACAAAGTTTTAGAAAAGTTGCGCGATACTGCAAAAGGTGATAAAGCTAAAATAAAGATTTGGCCAATAACAAGGTTAGGTTTAATAGAAATGACTCGTCAAAGAAAAAGAGAGTCTTTGTTTTCTCTTTTGGGAGAAGTTTGTCCTACATGCAGAGGGTTAGGGCTAGTGCTTTCTAAGGAATCTATTTTTATTAATGTTTGTAATGAGATAGCACAATTAGATGTTAATAGTTATCATGGGAAAATTAAAATTAAGCTAAATCGCGATATTGTGGAATATTTTAGAGAAAAAGTGCTAAGGCTTAAAGAAATATTTAATGCAGATTTTGAGATCAAAGCTAGTCTGGAAA
Organism: Endomicrobium sp.; assembly: GCA_031266185.1. Lineage (GTDB taxonomy): Bacteria > Elusimicrobiota > Endomicrobiia > Endomicrobiales > Endomicrobiaceae > Endomicrobiellum > Endomicrobiellum africanum. Next base: position 62,175 of record JAISBM010000001.1, read on the forward strand.
TTCCTAGAGAAGAGTATGAAATAATTTTTGAGTAATTTTAAAAACCTTCTATTTCTATATCTAAATCTTGTTTTCTTGTGTCTGAAGGACTTATATTAAAATATTGTGTAGGAGCAGTCCCCTTTTTAAATGCTTCAATAAATGCGCCTTCTGTTTTGCTTAAAGCTAGAAAGCCTGTTGAAGGGTCAATTAATGCCCACTCGATGTCTGTTGGTTCTGCAAAATCTAAAATAGGTTGTCCTTCTAGTGCGCCTTTCATGAAATTTGTCCATATCGGACAAGCTATTACACCACCTGTAACTCTGTCCCCTAATGTTATTGAACGGTCGTCGTAACCTATCCACACGCCTGCAACAAGTTGAGGAGTGTATCCTATAAACCATGCATCGCTGGGACCATTTGTAGTCCCAGTTTTTCCTGCACACGGCCTTCCTAACATTTTTGCTTGCCAACCACTACCTTTTTCTATTACTGCTTTGAGCATGTTAGTTAAAACAAAACAAGTTTGCGAGGAAAGAACTTCCTTTTGTTGGGGTATATTTTCTTCTAAAATTTTTCCATCTTTATCTGTAATTTTTACTATAATGTAAGGTGTAGTTTTAATTCCGCCTGATGCAAAAACCGCAAAAGCACTTACCATTTCTTGTAATGTTACATCGCTTGAACCTAAAGCCAGTGAGAGAGAGTTTGATAATGGAGTTGTTATTCCTAAATTTCTTGCTGATTGTATAACTTTTATTGGTGTTACTTTCATTATAAGTTCTACTGCACAAGTGTTAATAGATAAAGCAAGAGCCGTTCTTAATGTGACTTTTCCTCTATATTTTTTGCCATAGTTTGTAGGTACCCAAACCTTATTTGTGTTTATTAAATCGTCTTCAGGTACTATTTCAGCGACTGTTTCAAGAGCAGTTATATCTCTTGAAACTAAGTCCCAAGCATTGTTTTTATAAACAAAGACTAAAGGTGTATCTTCAAGTATTGTTGCAGGTGTAAATCCTTCTTCTATTGCTGTAAGATATACAAAAGGTTTAAATGCTGATCCAGCTTGTCTTTTTGCTTGGAGTGCTCTGTTAAATTGAGATTCTTTAAAATTGCGTCCTCCAACCATGGCTCTTATTGCACCATTTTTGGGGTCAACTGCTATTAATGCTCCTTGTATTTTTACTGGTTTTTTGTTTTCTTTTTCAAAAACTTTAACTTTCTCTTCGTCAAATTTTGTTAAAGCTTGTTCAATAGCTTTTTCTGCAGAAATTTGTGATTGTATATCAAGGGTTGTATATATAGAAATTCCTGAATTAAACAAAATATCTATTCCATATTTTGGTTCTAACATTATTCTTAAAAACTCCATAAAATAATGCCCTTTTTCTTCTTTTGAGGTTACAGTTTCTTTAGAAGGAAGTGGTTCCTTTGAAGCTTGTTCTTTTTCTTCTTTGCTGATATGTCCTAACTCATACATTTTAGCAAGAACGAGGTTTCTTCTTGCTAAAGCAGCATTTGCATTTTTAAATGGGTTATAGTAATTTGGAGATTTTGGAATTGCTGCAAGCATTGCACATTCTGCAAGGTTTAAATCTTTTATATTTTTATTAAAATATTTTTCTGCAGCTACCTCTACTCCGTGTGAGCCACTACCAAAATATATTTGGTTTATGTAAAACTGCAATATTTCTTTTTTAGAATAATTTTTTTCAAGGGATATTGTTAAAAGCGCTTCTTTTATTTTTCTTATTAAGGTTTTGTCTCTGGTTAAAAATATAGTTTTTGCAAGTTGTTGAGTAATTGTGGAACCGCCTTCTGAAACTTTACCTTTTAGTAATATTTTACAAAAAGCTCTAAAAATACTTTTTATAGAAATTCCCCAATGTTTGAAAAAGTCGTTATCTTCTATAGCTATGAAAGCATTTTGCAAATTTAAAGGTATGTCATTTATTGGTATTAGGACCCTTCTTTCTGTAAACAGTTCTGCTATTAAATTGTTGTCTTTATCATAAACCTTTGTAGATAAGTTTGGGATATAATTGCCAAGTTGTTGTATTGATGGAAGATTATCTATAAAATTTGTAGTTGTTTTACCTAAAACTAATATAAATAAAGCGACGATAATTACAGCTATAAAAAATTTAAAATAAGAAGTAGTTTTAGTCTCACTTTGTTTCATATTTGAGAGATTATACCCATTTTTGCTTTTAGGTGTCAAATTTAGTAAAATCCTCCCTTGTCAAGTCCTGTATTCTTTTTCAGGGGGTACCTCTCAATGCGAGCTGTTATTATGGCCGGCGGCTTTGGTACAAGATTAAGACCCATCACATGTTGTTTGCCAAAACCTATGGCTCCAGTAGCAAACAAACCTATGCTTTTCCATATAGTCAACCTTTTAAAAAAGCACGATTTTTTAGATTTAACAATGATGTTATATTATCAGCCAGAAACTATTAAAGATTATTTTGAATATGGCAAAGATTTTGGAGTAAACATAGAGTATATAAGACCAGAATCTGATCTTGGTACAGCAGGTAGTGTTAAGTTTGCAAGCCAAAACATAAAAGATACTTTTTTGGTAATATCTGGAGATATTTTAACAGACTTTGATTTAAAAAAGGCTCTAGATTTTCATAAAAGTAAAAAAGCTCTTGCTACAATAGTCCTTACAAGAGTGAATAATCCTTTACAATTTGGGGTAGTAATAACTTCTAAAGATGGTAAAGTTGAAAGGTTTTTAGAGAAACCTTCATGGGGTGAAGTTTTTTCAGATACAGTAAACACTGGGATTTATATTTTAGAGCCAGAAGTGTTTAATTATGTTCCAGATATATCTTTTGATTTTTCTAAAGACTTGTTTCCAGCATTTTTAAAGGAAAATAAGGCTTTGTATGGACATATTGCTGATGGCTATTGGAAAGATATTGGCAATAACGATGAGTATAGATTTGTTCATTACGATATATTGGACGACAAAGTTAAAGTTGATATAGATTGTAAGAAAGTAAAAGTTGGACAAAATGAGATATTAATCGGCAAAAATGTGTCCATAGGCAAAAATGTTGAAGTAGATGGACAAGTAATTTTAGGAGATAATGTTACTATTGCAGATAATGTAGTTTTATCTCGTTCTGTTATAGGTGATAATACTAAAATTGCGCAAGGTTCAGAAATTTTAGGTTCTGTGTTGTGGAACAACGTTACAATTGGGCAAGAGTCAAGAATTAAAGAAAATGTTATAGGAACTTCTACAAAAATAGGCGATAGAGTTGTAGTTCAGGTTGGAACGATAGTTGCAGATGAATGTATAATAGGTAATGATGCGGTTGTTAGGACAAATTTAAGAATTTGGCCTCATAAAGTCATAGGTGCAGGAGCAATGCTTTCAAGTAGTTTGGTTTGGGGCGAAAGATGGAATAAAGCTTTATTTAATGCTTGTGGTATAAGTGGCTTAGGGAATGTAGAGATTACTCCAGAATTTGCTGCAAAAATAGGGTCTGCATATGGAGCTTATATAGGAGAAAGTTCATATATTATTGTTTCACGAGATGAACACCCTGCATCTGGTATGATAGAAAGAGGTATTATTTCTGGATTACTTTCTGCAGGTATAGAAGTTGGCGATTTAAGAGGCTTACCAATACCAGTTGTAAGGTATGAAATTGGCAATGAGGGTGAATCTGGTGGAATATATATAAGACAATCTCCTCGTGATGGAAGGTCTGTAGATATAAAGTTTTTTAACAATAAAGGTGCTGATATTTCAATAAGTCAAGAAAAGGCTATAGAACAGTTGTTTTTTAGAGAAGATTTTAAACGTGCAACCATGGACTCTATTGGAAAAATAACAGTCCCTCCAAGAGCTTTAGATTATTATAAAACAGGTTATTTAAATGCTATAAATGAAGAAGTTATAAAAAAGTCTAAATATAAAATTGTTATAGATTATGCTCATTCTTCTTCTTCTATGATATTCCCAGCTATTTTGGGCGACTTGGATGTGAACGTTGTTGCGTTGAATGCGTTTATTAATTCTTCAAAAAATACTAAATCTTATGAGGAATTTGCAAATTCTTTAAACCAGCTTTCAGATATTGTTACAACTTTAAAAGCAAATGCTGGTTTTTTGATAGATTCTGGTTCTGAAAAAGTGTTTTTGGTAGATGAAAGAGGCACTATTTTACATGACGATGTTGCAATGATTGTAGTGTCTTATCTTGTAATGAGAATTAATAAAGGTAAAAATGTTGCAATTGCTGTTCCTGTAAATGCAACTTCAGCAATAGATGAGCTTGCCAAACAGTTTGGTATAAAAGTTAAAAGGACTGCAACAAGTTCAAGAAATATAATGACTTATGAGAAAAATTCAGAAATTGTTTTAATATGTGATAGTATGGGTGGTTTTATATTTCCTGAATTTCAAAATGCTTTTGATGCAATGTATGCTATAGGCAAAATAATGGAAATGATGTCGCAAGAAAGTTTATCTCTTAGTAATATAAGCAAGGAGATTCCATATTTTGAAGTGTTACATAGAACAGTCCCGTGCTCTTGGGATAAAAAAGGGCAGACAATGCGTAAAGCTTTAGAAGAAGTTAAAGATAAAAAGCACGAGCTTGTTGATGGCATTAAAGTATATACAAATAACGGTTGGATACTTTTGGTGCCAGATACCAATGAGGCCTTGTTTCATATTTGGGCGGAAGCAAAAGAGAAAACGACAACATTAGGGTTGCTTGAAATATATTCTGAAAAAATTAAAGAATGGCAAATTTAAAAGAGGAACATAACAATGATAAAATTTGGAACTTCAGGGTGGAGAGGAATTACTGCCAAAGATTTTACATATGATAATGTAGCTATTGTTTCTCAGTCAATTGCAAATGTTATTAATGAAGAGTACAAAAAAGGTCAAGCTGGTGTTATTATAGGTTATGATACAAGGTTTATGGCTGAAGATTTTGCAAAAATTGCAGCTGAAATTTTTACAGGCAATGGTATTAGAGTGTTGTTTTGTAAAAGAAGCACTCCAACCCCAGTTGTAGCTTACAATATTGTAAACTCTAAACTTGCAGGTGGTATAAATTTTACTGCAAGTCATAACCCTTATCAGTATAATGGTTTAAAATATTCTCCTTCTTGGGGCGGTTTAGCTTTGCCAGAGACAACAAAGAAGATAGAAAAATATTGTGCCTCTTTAAAAAGCAAAGATATAAAATACATTTCTTTTGAGACAGGTGTTAAAAGTAAAATTATAGAAATGCATAATCCTAGCAGTGCTTATATTAAGAAAATAAAAGAACTTGTTGATTTTAAAGCTTTAAAAAAATCTAAAATAAAAGTTGCTGTTGACGTTTTACATGGTACAGGTAATGGCTATTTGGATACTTTACTTGATATGGCAGGAATTAAAAATACTACAATAAATAAAAATAGAGATGTAATGTTTAATGGCGGAGCACCAGAACCTTCAGAAAACAATCTTAAAGAATTAATTAATTTGGTAAAGAAAGAATCATATAAATTAGGGTTTTCTACCGATGGTGATGCTGATAGATTTGGTGTTATAGATTCTAATGGAACTTTTATAACTCCAAATCAGGTTATATCACTTTTGCTGTATCACCTACATAAAACAAGAAGGTGGAGTGGAATTGCAGTAAGGAGTGTTATGACTACGCACCTTATAGACAAAATTGGAGCAAAAATAGGGGTTGATGTAAAAGAAACGCCTGTAGGTTTTAAATATATTGGCAATATTTTGACAAATAATCCTAGTGAGTTTATAATAGGAGGGGAAGAGTCAGGAGGCCTTACAATTAGAGGACATGTCCCTGAAAAGGATGGTATTTTAGCTTGTCTTTTAGTTGCAGAAGCTGTTGCGGTGAGCAAAAAGTCTGTGACGGAGCTTTTAAAAGATATCAAAAAATTTTGTGGAGAAGTTTTAACTTCAAGATTAAATTTTCGTTTAGACTCGCAAACTATGGAAGCTTTTAAAGTTACTTTAAAAGCTAAAGTTCCCAGTAGTTTTGCTGGTATAAAAATTAAAAAATATGTAAATATTGATGGTGATAAGTTTATTTTAGATGATAATAACTGGATAGGTTTTAGGTTGTCAGGTACAGAACCTATTGTTAGATTATATTCAGAATCTGACTCTCAAATTAAGCTCAATAAATTATTAAAGGCAGGGAAGGATTTTGTGTATGGGAAATGAAAAAGAAAGTAGAAGTTTAGGTAAGTTAAAAACATATCTAATTACAGGGCTTGTTGTAGTGATTCCTGTTTGGCTTACATATTTTGTAGTAGCTATTGTTTTTAAGTGGGTAAGTAATTTTACTTTTCCTATTGTAAAATATTATATTGTAGACAAGTATTGGGTAATCATTATAGCAAAAACTTTAAGTTTTTTTGCTTCAATTTTAAGTATACTGCTTTTAGGTTTTATAGCTAACAGAGTTTTTGGTAAAAGAGCATTAGCTTATATAGAAAGTCTTATAGAAGAAATTCCTGTTTTGGGCACACTATATTCTTCGGCTAAGAAATTTATAGGTTTTCTTTTTGGTACAGAAAGCAAAAAAAGTTTTAAACAAGTTGTTTTTGTTTGTTACCCCAAAAAAGATATGTATAGTGTAGCCTTTTTAACTGGAGAACAAAATATTGGCGATAAGAAATATTTATGTGTGTTCATGCCAACAACGCCAAACCCAACAACTGGATTTTTATTGTTGTGCCAAGAAGAAGATGTAATTTTTTCAGATTATACAATAGACAAGGCTTTTCAATTTATTATTTCTGCTGGTGTACTAAACATGGACGAAGCACATGGGAGAAAAATAAAAAAGGTAAAAAATAAGGAGATCAATAGTTAATGAATTATAAAGCGCCACGAGGGACTCATGATATATTTGGAGTTAATGCTTTAAGCATGAGTATATTTGAACAAAAGTCTAAACAGATTTTTGCAAAACATGGTTTTGAAGAAATAAGAACTCCTATTTTTGAAGATGCATCCTTATTTACAAGGTCGATAGGGCAAGCAAGTGATATTGTAGAAAAAGAAATGTACATTTTTGAAGATAAAAAAGGTAGAAAGTTAGCGCTTCGCCCAGAAGGTACAGCTTCTCTTGTAAGATCATATATTGAGCATAGTTTTGATATTTCTAACCCTGCAGGCAAGTTTTTTTATATTGGAGAGATGTTTCGATACGAAAGGCCTCAAGCTGGTAGATGTCGACAATTTCATCAGATAGGCGCTGAGTTTTATGGAAGTGTATCACCAAGTGCAGATGCAGAAATTATTTTACTTGCTTGTGATATTCTTTCTTCTGTTGGGATAAACCAAATAAATATAAACATAAATTCTTTAGGTTGCCAAAAATGTAGACCATTGTTTAGAGAAGCATTAGTTAATTATTTTAGTTCTTTTGATGGCTTGTGCCAAGACTGTGTAAGAAGACTTAAGCTAAATCCTTTAAGACTTTTAGATTGTAAAATTGATACGGATAAATTTATAAATATACCTAAAATGGAACATTTTTTATGTGGTGAGTGTAAAGATCATTTTGATTTAGTACAGGTTTTACTTAAAAGCGCAAATTGTGATTATGTGGTAGAGTCAAAATTAGTAAGAGGTCTTGACTATTATACAAGGACTGTTTTTGAAATTCGTTCTAAGGTGCTTGGTTTGCAAGATGCTATTGCTGCAGGTGGACGTTATGATAATTTAGTTAAAGAGCTTGGTGGGCAAGATACACCTGCAGTAGGCTTTGCTGTTGGGTCAGAAAGAGTGTTAATGGCTGCTCAAAACAGTGGCTTTTTTAACACTTTAAATAAAAGCGAAAAGATTTTTATAGCTATAGTAGATCAAGAACTTTTTAGTGAAGCTTTTGCTTTTTCTATAAAGTTGACAAGAAATAGTTTAGCTGGAAATAACAATATTTCTGTTTTTGGTCCATTAAATAATAAAAACTTAACTTCACAATTAAAATTTGCAGATAAAATTGGTGTTTCTAAAACAATAGTTTTTGCAAAGACAGAGTTTGAAAAGGGCAAAGTATTAATAAAAAACATGCAAGACAAAACACAAACAGAAGTTTTAATAAACAAACTACAATAATTTGTTCTCATTTAAGATAAATATCAGTTTAGTAAGTATAAATTCTTCTTTTTTCCTTAAACCCGATCAAACAGGTTCTAAACAACAAATATACAATTCAATTTTTTATTTTAGAGATTAACTTAGAAAGTCTAGCTTTTTGGTTAGAAGCAGCATTATAGTGAACAACGTTTTTTTTAGCAGCTTTATCCCAGACAGAAAAGGCAACAGCTAACTGCTCTAAAGCAAGTTTAACATCGTTACTTTTTACAGCTTGCTCAACTTTTTTTATTGAAGTTTTAATCTTGCTTTTAATGCTAATATTTCTTTGAGTCCTTTTATCAGTTTTCCTAGCTTCTTTAAGAGCAGAAGTATGTCTACCAGTTTTAAGTTTTGCCATTTATTTTGTCCCTCCGAATGTTTGTATTGATTATACTTAAAATTTTACAATATAGTCAAATTTGTGTACCATACCCTATACCTATATTTGCAATATATCTTTTTGTTTATTCTCCCTTTATGTTTGTTGTAGAGGGAAAATTAATTAATTTAGAGGTAAAATATATGAGAAATATTATTTTTTTTGCTTTGCTTTTTGTTTTTTCTTCTAGTTTTTGTTTTTCAACTAATCTTTACCACTATCAAATAGAGAATGCTGAAAAGAGTTTTAAAGAAGGAAATTTTTCTAAGACTATTGAGATATATGAAAGTTTAATAAAAATAGAAAAAGTACAAGATCCATACATTTATTATAATCTTTCTAATGCTTATTATAGGAATGGGGATCTTGGTAAAGCAATATTAAATATAGAAAAAGCGTTAAAGCTTGCTCCTAGAGATAAAGAAATAAAAAATAATATGCAGTTTCTTTACAGTGTTGTAGGACATAATAAAGAACGAACCATAAAAGATATTTTTTTAAAACATTTTACTTTAAATGAGATAACCATACTCACTTCTATATTGTTAGTTTTGTTTCTTTGTGCTTTGTCTTTATTTATTATAAGAAAAATTTCAATGGTTAAACATTTTGTCGTATTTCTTGTATTAGTTTTGTTTCTTTGCAGTTGTATTTTAGCTCTTAAAGGTTGCCAAGAATTTACGCTAAAAGAAGCTGTCATTTTATCTTCTGTTAGCATAAGAAGTGGGCCTGGAGACAATAATCCTGAAATATTTACTGTGTCTGAAGGGAAATTGGTTAACATAGCAGCTCAAAGTGGTGATTGGATTAATATAAAATTTAAGTCAAGCAGAAAAGATTTAAGTGGTTGGATACGTAATAGTGATGTAGGAAACATAAATGAGTAAAATTGCTATATTTGGTGGATCGTTTGACCCTGTACATAAAGCTCACATACAAATAGCAGAGGCGGTGTTAAAAACATTTAATTTAAAGAAGTTGATTTTTGTTGTAGCGTATATGCCTCCTCATAAAGATAAACAATACGCAAACGTTAAAGATAGAGTAGAGATGTTAAGGTTGGCTACTAAAAATTTGAACAACGTTGAAGTTAGTTTATACGAAACAGAAAAACAAAATATAGTCTACTCGTATCAAACGTTAGATTATTTTCAAAAGATGTACCAACCAGATGAAATATGTATGGTTATAGGTTCAGATTCTTTAGCTGATTTGCCTACTTGGAAAAATATAGATTATTTAGCTAGCAAGTATAAGTTTATAGTTGCTAGAAGACCAGGTATTTGTGTAAATTCAGATACGAAATATTTGGACAGATGTATTTTTGTATATAAAGAAATAGCAAATATTTCTTCCAGTTTAGTAAGATGTTGTTTAAAAAATAATAAACAAGAAGCGTCAAAGATGTTGTGTGCAAGTGTTTACAATTACATAATAGAAAATGGGTTGTATAAATGAATAAAAGTTTGGAAAAACAAATATTTGACTATTTATGTGACCATTTAAGCCCTAGTCGCTTTGAACATTCTTATAATGTTGCAATGCTTGCTGCAGAAGTTGCGTTAAAAAATAATGAAAATATTTTAAATGCGCAAATTGCTGGACTTTTACATGACTGTGCAAAGAATGTAAATGGTAAAAAACTTATAAGTCTTTTAACAAAACAAAAAGATATAAAGTTTTTTTTAAATTTATACAAATTTTCTCCAAGCTTACTTCACTCTTTTGCAGGTGAGATTGTTGCAAAAAAAGAATTTAAAATACAAAACCAAGGCATTTTAAATGCTATAAGAAACCATACTTTAGGTAGACCTAATATGAGCAAATTAGAAAAAATAGTGTTTGTTGCTGATTTTTGCTCTAAGGATAGAAAATTTAAAGGAGCCAAGAGTATTTGTTGTTTAGCTAAAGAAAATTTAGATAAAGCTTTTATAAAGGTACTTCAAAAAAAAATAAACTATATTATTTCTAGTTGTGGTTGGCTATGCATTAGAGCTATAGATACTTGGAATTTTTATGTTTGTAAAGATAAGTAAAGCAATAATTGTTGTATCAATATTGTTTTTGGTAGTAGTATTTACTTTCTATCTTTCTTATAAAACTTCATTTGTTATTAAAAAAATTAACAATAACGACACTATAACTTGTTCTGTATTATTGTACAGTACAGGAAATGTTTTGCCTAGTCTTTTAAATTGTTATCAGGTAAGTTATAATAAAAACTATAATTGTTTAAAAGTTTTATCAATAAATACAGATATAGCTTTGTTGAGAAAATATAAAAAATCAAAGAGCTTGAAAAATTTCTTTTATGAAAATTTAAATAAAGGTGTGGAATCTTCTATAGAAAATTTTTATACGGGGTTAAGTGAACTTCTTAAAGGGTATAAAAAGAGTGATTTTTATATTAATATGAGTTTTGAATCGTTTCTTTTAATGATGGCTGACAAGGATTTAAATCGTATGATTTTAGAAGATAACTTTTCAAATAAAGATTTAAAATCATTAAATAATTTAGATGTTCTAGAGCATACGTTAAAACTTATGCCCTACAGGGCAATTAATGTTTTTAAACAATATAATTTATTAAATACAAATATCCCAAAAATGTCTTTTTTAGCGTTACTTACAAAGTTTACAACAAAAAGCCCTTTAATTATGTTTTGTGAGCTTCCGGTTAAATATACAACAGCACGAGTTGAGCTTGATGTGCAAAATGCGGAAGAATTTTTAAATAAAGTCTATTATGTTGATATTGATGCTGATTATAACAACAAAAATTGTTTTGTTGACATTAAAAATGCCTCAGGGAAACCTCGTATGGCTCAAAAAGTTACATGGTTATTAAGAGAAAATAAATTTGATGTTTTAGATTGGAGCAATTTTAATACAGTTTATAAAAGAACATTAATAAAAGATTTTAAAGGTAACTTTAGAAAATGTTTAGACGTTGCTAGGATATTAAAAACGGGTAAAATTTTAATTTCTTACAATAATAAACTATATTATGATATAAGTGTTTGTGTTGGCCAGGATTGTAATATATACGATAATTTTGATAAAGTCGGAGGAAAAGGTGTCAAAAATTGATTTTTATAAGCTTGCTTTACAAGCTGCAAAAATAGCAGAAAGTAAAAAAGCTGTTGATACAGTTATTTTAGATATACAGAAATTAACAACTATAGCAAACTATTTTGTTATAACTACTGCAGAATCTACGCCGCAAATAAATGCAATATGTGATGAAATTGAAAAGCAATTTAAGACAAGTGACTTAAAACCATTAAGAAGAGAAGGTGTTTCTAGCCTGTCTTGGAGAGTTATAGATTTTGGCGGTATTATTGTGCATGTGATGTCTCCAGCAGTAAGAACTGCATATTCTTTTGAGAAATTGTGGGACAATGCAGATATTGTAGAACTTGAAGAAACAAAAAATAAAGTTGTTAAGAAAACAGTAAAAAAGAAATCTACTTTATTAAAAAGTAAGGCAAAGAAAAAATAATTATTTGTTCTTTGCCTCTTCTGCCCAAGATTTGCGGATATATAAAGGCTTTACTTTAGTATAACTTAGATTGTTTGTAGATTTGTACGCTAAAGTGGCTAGTACATTTGCTTTAGGCATGTGCATTGTTTCTTGTAAAGATACACTTAAACTTCCTAATTCTTTTAATAATTTTTCTTTATAAACTATAGAAGTACTTCCTATTACAATAATTTTGTTATTATATTTTTTTAGACTTTTAGTAAACAAGTCTATATTTTTTATAATGATTTTCTTACCTTGTTTAATGTAAACGTCGTTCCTTAGGGCATCAATAGATGCTATTATTTTTATACCTTTAATCTTTGGTAAAGAAGCTTCTAATATAGATAATGTATCAATTGCCACTATAGGCTTGTTTAATATTTGTGCAAACGTTTTTATGGCGGTCATAGCCACTCTTATACCTGTAAAACTGCCTGGTCCTACAGATAGAGCAAATTTATCTATACTTTCAAAAGAATTGTTTGTATCTTCTAACACTCTTTCTATAGCAGTAATAATAATTTCAGAATGTATACGACTATATTCATAATAAAAAGACGCTATAGTTGTACTGTTTTCATTTAACGCAATACTAAAAGTTTTTCCAGACGTTTCTATACTTAAGATTTTCATTTTTTCTTCTCTATTGTAATTTTTCTTTTATTTGTTAAGTTTTCAACTTTAATGTTCCAATGATTTTCATTTTGTCCGTCAGTAAGTCTTTGAGGCCACTCTATTAAAGATATATTATCACTATAAAGATACTCTTCTATACCGATGTCAAAAATACTTGACTTATTTAATCTGTATAAATCTAGATGAAAAAGTTTTAAATTATCAAAAGCTTGGTATTCATTTACAATCATAAAGCTAGAACTTCTGGCAAAACCTTTGTTTCCAAAAAATTTTGTTATACCTTGAGTAAAAGTTGTTTTACCGCTACCCAATTCTCCATTTAAAAAAACAATGTCACCACTTTTTAATGCAGAAGCAAACTTTTTTGCTAAGTTTCTTGTTTCTTGAGGAGTTTTTGTTATAAAAACTTTATTTTTAAAAGTGCTTAAAGCCGCAATATTTGATTTTTTGTTTTTTACCATTATAAAAATATTTTACCTTTGTGCCAGTAGTAATTTTACCTATATACGTAATACTAGGAACTAACTTTTTTACAATTTTTTCTTTTAATTTTGGCACAGTAAATACTAACTGGTAATCTTCTGCTCCAAACAAAGCAAACTTTAAAATTTGTTGATTGTTGTTGAACACTGCTTTTAAGTTTTTTGAAATAGGTACTTGCTCTATATTTATGTTTGCGCCTTTAGAAAAACCTTGAATAAGCAAATTTAATGAAACAAATAGTCCATCTGAAGCATCTATTAGTGAAGTTAAGTAGTGAGACAGGTTACAAGCTTCGTTAAGCCTTGCTATGGGACTATTTTGCGCTTTTATTAAAGCACGTTCATGTTTTGTATATTTGTGCTTTATTCCATATTTGTTAAGTAAATAAACTCCTGCACCAGAATCACCAAAACAGTTTGTTACTCCTATTAGATCACCGATTTGTGCTCCGGTTCTTGTTATGGGTTTATTTTTACTTATTCCTAGAGCTGTTACAGATATTATAATTTTATCTGCTTTTACTGTATCTCCACCAGAAAGAGCAATATTATATTTGTTACAAGCTTGTTGTATACCTTTTAGCAAGTTTTTAACAAAATCTTCAGGCGTGTTAGCGGGTGCACCCAAACCAATAAAGATGTATTTTGGAATGACGCTTCCCATAGCAGCTAAATCGCTTATATTTACTTCTATTGCCTTTTTGCCTAGCTCGTATGGACTTGTCCAGCTTGTTTTAAAATGGACATCTTCTACTAGCATATCTTTGGTTATATAAATGTAATCTTTGCCAGACTTAAAACAAAAACAATCATCGCCTATATCAACGATAATGTTTTTATCTTTTGTTATATTTGAAAAAGTTTTTTTAATTAAGTTTATAAGTCCAAATTCACCAGGACAAGAAATTGTTTGTAATTTCATTATTTTAAAATTATACAATTTTGATATAATAAAAACTACCTATGAAATATCTTTTAAAACTTTTATTTAGAAGACCAGTTATAACAGTTTTTGTTGTTTATTTTGTGTTAATTATAGTTTTAAATTGGTTAGGGTATTTTTCAGTACAAAGTAGAAGTAATATTTTTAAATTATTTAAAGACAGCGCAAATGTTTTAGTAGAAGGAAAAGTTGTCTCAGAACCGTATGTGTCAAACAAAGCAAAAAAGTTTATATTAAAGACTAATTCTATCAACCATATAGAAGTTAAAGAACAGGTTCTTATTAGCATGCCAGTAGGATATGTAGTAAATTATGGTGATATAATAAGTGTTGAAGGCAAGCTATATAGACCACTAAGTTCTAAGAATTCTAATTTATTTGATTATCAAAAATATTTAGAAAGAAATGAGATATTTTTTGCTTTAAGAGTTTATTCTTTTGAATATATAAGATTTCAACCAAACATTATTAAAAAGATTGCTATTGATCTTAAAAATGATATAGTTAATAAAATAGATGATTATTTTTTATACCCTACTTCAGCTATTTTAAAATCTTTAATTATTGGAGACAAAACTTCTCTTGACCAAAAAATCAAAAGCGTTTTTTCTGATTCAGGGGTAATTCATATTTTAGTTGTGAGTGGACTTCATGTTGGCTTTGTTAGTGTAATAATTCTTTTTGTGTTAAAATTGTTTTGTATTCCTTTAAATAAAGCATCTTTGATTAGTATACCTTTTATATTCTTTTATGTTATTTCCACTGGCGGTAACCCTCCTGCAGTAAGAGCTGCGATAATGCTTACTTGTATATTTATCTCACTTGCTTTAGACAGAGAGCCGTTGATATATAATTCAATAGCTTTGTCAGCATTAGTTATATTAATATTTAGACCTCAGGACCTTTTTTTAGCTTCTTTTCAAATGTCATATTTAGCAACTCTCGGGATAGTTTTTTTATATAATAAAATCTTTAAATTATTTAAAAGTATCAAAAATTCAGTTTTAAGTTTTTTTTGTGGTGTGGCTTCGGTTACAGTTTCTGCTCAGCTTGCATTAATGCCTGTACTTACGTTTTATTTTTCTAAAGTGTCAATAGTATCTTTTTTTGCAAATATAATAGTTGTTCCAGTTACAGGTGTTGTTTTAGGTTGTGCAATTGTGTTTTATATTTCGACTTTTTTATCTAAACATTTAGCAGTGTTTTTTGCTTATATTTTAAACATTTTTCTAAGTTTTATTGTGTACGTTACAACTTTTTTAGGGAGTTTACAGTTTTCATCTATTGTAGTAAACAAGCCTGCTATTTTAGAACTTTTATTGTTTTATATGTTTTTATTTTTGGTTTTCACTTTTAAAAATAAAAGTAGGATTATATTTTCTAGTATAGTTTTAAGTTTAAATTTTTTGTTTGTTTAAAAACATTTAATAAAAAATATTTGTTTTTATGTATAATAAACATATGAAATATCATGTTGGGGTTATTTATAATAAGTCTAAATCAAATGCAAAAAAACTTGCACTTGAAATTTCATCTTGGCTTAAACAAAACGATTGTAAGGTTTTTGTGAGTGAGTCCATGTCTATAAAACCTAAAAAGTTGGATTTTGTTTTGTCTTTAGGTGGGGACGGTACTATGCTTAAAGCTATAAGAACATTTTCTCCCTTGTCTGTGCCAGTCAAAGGTATTAATCTGGGTTCTTTAGGTTTTTTGACAGACACAGATACAAATGAAGTTTATGAGCTTTTAAATAATATTTTTAAAGTTGGCATAAAAATAGAAAAGAGAGTTTTGTTAGCTGTTGAGTTTAAATATAAAAATAAAAAGATTAAAAAAATTGCAGCTAACGATTCTGTTGTTAGGTCGTTATCTGGTGGTAAACTTATTTCTGTGGATGTAGAAATAGATAAAAACTTTACGGCAGAATACAAATGCGATGGTATGATAGTTTCAACCCCTACAGGTTCTACTGCTTATTCTTTAGCGGCTTTTGGTCCAATTGTTTATCCAAACCTTCCTGTTTTTATTCTTACACCTATTTCATCTCATACGTTAACTCAAAGGTCAATGCTTTTGTCTGACAGAAACAGTATTTTTTGTACAGCAAAAAACAAGTATAGTAATGGTAAAATTATTGTTTCTATTGATGGTCAAGAAAATATTACTGTTGATAACGCTACTAAAGTAAAGTTTTCTTTATATAAAAAACCTCTTAAACTTATAAAAAATTGTAGCAAGTCATATTTTGAGACGTTAAAGGCCAAATTGCATTGGAGCGTATAAGTGCTTACACAGTTGTCAATAAAGAATTATGCTTTGATTGAAGATTTAAGTATTAATTTTTCAAAAGGTTTTACAGTTATTACTGGCGAAACAGGTTCTGGTAAATCTATTTTAATTAAGTCTATGGAGCTTGTTACAGGAAAAAGAGCAGAGTTGTCTTCAATACGTTCAGGATGTAATGAGTGTGTAATAACAGCTAATTTCGAATATAATAATTCTAAAATAACAGATTTTTTAAATCGATTTTCTATCCCTTTAGAAGATAATATAATTTTAATACGTAGAACTATAGAACTTTCAGGAAAAAGTAAAGCTTTTATAAATGATGTTCAAGTAAGTTTGTCTGTATTATCTGGCCTTGGACAATTGCTAATAGATTTTCATGATCAATATGAAAGGCACTCTCTTTTAGATTTGGATTTTCAACTAGAAGTTTTGGATAGCAAAGCAGATCAAATTAAACTTTTGCTTAGTAAATGTTCTATTTTACACTCAAATGTTAAAAGACTAAAAGCAAAACTGGAAGCTATGAATATGTCTGAAATTGATAGATTAAGAAAGGTTGACTTATATTCGTTTCAGGTTAAAGAAATTCAAGAAGCTAAACTTAGAGTTGGGGAAGATGAAGAGCTTGAAGAAGAACTACCAAAATTAAAAAATGCGAGAAAAATATCTGATTTAGCTAAAGAAGTAATATCTATTTTATATTCTTGTGAAAATGCGACTTTAAGTAATATTTTAAAAGTAAAGAAAAATATAGAAACAATAAATACTTACGGAGCAAATGCTTCAGAAGCTTTGTCTTTAATAGAGCAAGCTTATTATCAGACAGAAGAGGCATATAGAGGAATAGAATTAATTTTGTCGAAAATCAAATTGGATCCAGAAATGTTAAATAGTTCTATGGAAAGATTAGAGCTTATTAAAAAACTTAAAAAAAAATATGGAAGTACAATTGAGACTATACTAGAGTACAAAAACAAAATAGAAGAAGAACTTAATGCTTTAAACAACTATCAGGAAAATTCTTCTAAAGTTAAAGAAGACCTTTTAAATGAAACTGAGCGCTTAACAAAAATGTGTGAAGCTATAAGTGAAAAGAGAAAAAAAGGTGCTCTAGATTTTAAAAAGTTAGTTCAAGAGAAGTTATTTGACCTTGAAATAAAAAATGCTATTTTTGATATAAAGTTCGATAAAAAAGAACCATCTGACAATGGTTTTGATATAGTAGAATTTATGTTTTGTGCAAATAAAGGAGAAAAAGTTTTACCTTTAAAAAACACAGCTTCAGGTGGGGAACTTTCAAGGGTATTACTTGCTATAGAATTAGCATCTCAAATAAAAAGCGATCAAACGACAGTTTTTGATGAAATTGATACAGGTACAAGTGGTAGAGTAGGAGAAAAAATAGGAGAAAAATTGTTTGAGCTTTCAACAAAGAAACAGGTTTTTGCTATAACGCATTTAGCTCAAGTTTCTGCTTTTGCTCAGACACATATAAAGATTTATAAAGAAATAGAAAAATCTAGGACATATACAAAGGCAGTAATGTTAAGTCAAGAAGAACATATTAAAGAAGTTGCAAGGATGATATCTGGCAAAAATATAACTGATTCTGCTTTAGAACATGCTAGAGATTTAATATTATCGTCTAGCCAGTCTAGATAAAGGTATTTATGTTAGATTATAATAAAATTCTAAAAGATTTTATTTCTTATATAATTGTTGAGAAAGGGCTTGCTAAAAATACAGCTTTAGCATATAAAACGGACATTTTAAAGTTTGTTAGTTTTGCAAAAAAAAACAATCTGTTAATTGAAGATTTACAACATCATGACATAACAAACTTTTTGTGGGAATCAAAGTCAAGTGGTTTAAAACCGAAGTCGGTGTATAGGCTTGTAGAGTCTTTAAGACAGTTTTATAAATTTTTAACTATTGAAGAATTGTCTAAAAATAATCCAACCATTTATTTAACTGTTCCAAAAATACCTCAAGAGTTACCGCAGATGCTTACTTTTGATGAAGTTGTTAATTTGTTGAATTCTATAGGTAATGAAAGTGAAATGAACGTTCGTAATAAGGCAATGTTAGAGTTGTTATATGCAACGGGTTTGAGGGTTTCTGAACTTGTTAACCTTAAATTTTGTGATGTTAATTTACAAGATTGTTTTGTAAGGGTTTTAGGTAAAGGTTCTAAAGAAAGGCTTGTCCCTTTTGGACAGAAAGCTAGAAATTTTATAGATATTTATCTTTCTAAAAGGAAGCCTATTTTGAGTGTTAGTGACAATATCTTCATTTCTAGACTAGGTAAAAAAATTTCCAGAGTAGAATTTTGGCGTCAGTTAAAAAATATAGCAAAAAATATAGGTATAACTAAAAATATTACTCCGCATACATTAAGGCACTCTTTTGCAACTCACTTACTTTCAAGGGGAGCAGATATTAGGTTTGTTCAAGAGATGTTAGGCCATTCTTCAATTTCTACAACACAAATTTATACTCATTTAAATAAAGATAAAATAATAGAACAACATAAACTGTATCATCCTAGAGGATAACCTTTATAATCTTGATTTGTCCTTTTAGTTTATAGTAGATAATGTTTTCATGTAATTTTGTAGCAAACTATGAAATTGTTTTAAAAAAGTGAAAACTAGTGGACTTGAGGCTATAGTTATTCAACATGAAATAGATCATTTAGACGGAAAAGTTTTTAGTAGTATCGTTAAAAACGGATGTGTTTAGAAAACAAAATTAAGGCGCCTATAGCTTAATTGGATAGAGCATTGGCCTCCGGAGCCAATTATTCCGGTTCAAGTCCGGATAGGCGCGTTTTTTTAATAAGAGAAATGATGGTTAATTTTAAAGTAAATATAGATAAACTTTATTCTATGATGGACAAATGTAATATATGTCCAAAAAAATGTGGTGTAAATAGAAATAGGGGCCAACAAGGGCTTTGTAAAACTGCAGACAAAATATTTGTTGCAAGCATAAGTGTGCATACTGGTGAAGAGCCTCCTATAAGTGCAAAGTTCGGTTCGGGAACAATATTTTTTTCAAATTGTACTCTAAACTGTGTTTTCTGCCAGAACTATCCTATCAGCCAACTTGGAAATGGTAAAGAAATAAGCTTGGAGAGTTTGGTAGACAGCATGTTAGATCTTCAAAAACGTGGTGTACACAATATAAATTTTGTTACGCCAACGCACTATAGTGCACAAATAGCAAAGGCTGTACATACTGCTAAAGAAAAAGGGTTTAATTTGCCTGTTGTTTACAATTGTAGTGGTTACGAAAATGTTGAAACATTAAGACTTTTAGAAGGCATAGTTGATATATACTTGCCAGATATAAAATATGCAGATAATGAAATTGCCTTAAAATATTCTAAAGTTAACAACTATGTTCAAGTAAATCAGTTAGCCTTAAAAGAAATGAAAAGACAAGTTGGCGATTTGGAAGTTGATGAAAATACAATAGCAAAAAAAGGTATTATTGTAAGGCACTTAGTTTTACCTGGCAATATAAACGACACTAAAAATGTTTTAAAATTTATAGCTAAAGAGTTATCTACAAACACATACGTCAGCTTGATGTCACAATATCATAGTGCGTATAGATCAAACGATTTTAAAGAACTATCACATTCATTAACTCTGCAAGAGTATCAAGAAGCAGTTAACTATCTTGAAGAATTAAAATTAAAAAATGGGTGGATTCAAGACTTATAGGCTTAATTTTACGTATATATATTAGGTTTATAGGTTGTTTATCAGAGGAGTGAAAATTGTGAAATATGAAAATGGACTTACTTATATTTTGTTACCTGACATAAATAGTCTTTGTGCATCGATTATTGTTTTTGTTCGAGTGGGTTCTATAGATGAAAACTCTTCACAAGCAGGCTTTTCTCATTTTTTGGAACATTTAATGTTTAAAGGTAGTAAAAATTACCCGGGTGATTTAATGTCTAGAAATGTTGAGAATATGGGTGGAGAAATAAATGCTGCCACATTAAGAGAATTTACAATGTACTACATAAACATACAAAAAGATGGTGTTAAAGAAAGCATAAAAATGCTTGCTGATGCTATAACAAATCCACTTTTTCCTCAAAATGAAATTGATATGGAAAGAAAAGTTGTTATAGAAGAAATTCAACGACATTTAGATAACCCAGTATCTGTCCTTTATGAAAAGTTTTATGGAACTCTTTATACTCAAAGTGTATTAAAAAATAGCATAATAGGAACAGCTGATGTTATCGCAAACATTTCTCATAAAGAAATACAGGACTATTATAAAACGCATTATGTACCTGCAAAAATGTTTGTTGTTGTTGCAGGGAACTTTGATGAAATAAAGGTAAAAAATCTTATAAGTAAAACATTTGGCAATTTGTCTAAACAAAACATGCCAAAAGATCCTATCTGTCTAGAAAATGTGCATGTTGGTAAAAATGTAGTTGAGTATGGCAAGGTAGAAATTGGATACATGCTTAGCGGGTTTTTGGTAGATGATATAAAGGAAGACAATATTTATATTGCTGATTTAGCTGCAAGTGTTCTAGGCGGAGGAAAAACATCTAGACTATATAAATCTCTTTATGAAGATAAACGTATTGTATATGCTATAGATTGCTCATTTTCTGCACATAAGGGAACGAGCAACATGTGTATTATGTCTGTTTTTGATGCTAAAAAAGATGATTCTATAAGTGCAGAAATTCAAAGACAAATAGAAGACATTGTTATTAATGGTATTACATGTGAAGAATTAAATAGAGCTAAACTTTCAAGAAAAACTTCTTGGAGTTTCTCTTTAGAGACATCTTTTGATATTGCTGAAACGTACGGTTACTGGCATTTAATGGATAAAAAAGAGCTTATAGACGAATATATAACAAAAATAGAGTCTATAACAATTGACGATATTAAAAGTTTTTTTAAAAAGTTTTATTCTAAAGAAACATTCTCTAATGTAATGTTACTACCCAAAGAAAATTTGTAATGTGTGAGTTCAAACTTTTGTGGTTTGTGGTTGGAGGTTAAATGGAAAGTTTTGCCCTAAAAAATAATATTAAAGTTGTTTTTAATAAAACAGAGGGAGTTAAAGTTGTTGCTATAAGAATTTTAACGCCAGTTTCTGTTATAGCTGAAAGTTTGCACAATGCTGGCATATCATATCTTACTTCAAAACTCATGACGCACTCTACTAAAAAATATTCTTCAGAGCAGCTTGCAAAAGTTGTAGAGGATATTGGTTGTGAACTTGTTGGAGATGCAGATTATGATACAGCAGAAATAAGCATGTCTTTTCTTAGCCAATATTTTGATAAGGCTACAGAAATTCTTTCAGATGTTATTTTAAATCCTGAGTTTGATGAAAAAGAATTATCTTTTGAAAAACAAAATGTAATAGCGTCTCTTGATTCTAGAAAAGATAGTATAGGTAGAACTGCTTTAGACAATTTTATAAAAGTATTTTATGAGGATGCTTCTTATTCTAACCCTATTTTAGGCTCTAAAGAAACCATTTTAAAAATTACTAGGAATGATTTATTGCAATGGCATAAATATTCTTATAATGTTTCAAACATTTTAATTTCAGTGGCTGGGAATATAGATAAGGATCTTGTAGAAGAATCTTTAGAAAAGCATCTTTCTTTAATTCTTTCTGGCAGAAAGTTTAAAAAACCTGTATTTAGTTTAAGACATTTAGAAAATATAAAAAAAGAAATAAAAGGTAAATTTAACCAAGCATATATTCATATTGGATTTCCTGCTCCTATTTTAAATGACAGAAATTGTATTGCAGTTGGAGTTATAAGTGCAGTTCTTGGCTCAAAAATGACAAGCAGACTGTTTGTTGAGTTAAGAGAAAAGCTGGGTCTTGCTTATGAAGTAAATACTATGTATCCACTAAGAGTAGAGAAAAGTTTTTTTTCAATTTATATGGGTCTTGATAAGAAAAATATAGAACTAACTTTAAAAAAAATTGAAGAGATTTTAAAAAATTTTTGTACAATGAAAATTTCTAAGCAAGAGCTAGAGAGCACAAAAAGATATATTAAAGGTATACATTCTATGGGCAGGCAAACAGTAAGTAAACAAACTTTTTATAATGGCTGGCTTGAAATTGTTGGGCGAGGGTTTAAGTATGAAGAACAATATCTAAGAGACTTGGATATGGTGACTTCGGAAGATTTAATTGATGTGGCAAATAAAATGTTTTCTCAAAACTCTGTAATCATTATTGTAAACCCAGAATAAAAAGATATGGTGGTTTTAAATTGAACAAACTTATTGAAAAAATTAACAATTTATCACAAGGATACGACGTTTATGCAGTAGGCGGCTTTGTTAGAGATTTATATCTAAACCGCAAAAATGAGGACATAGATTTAGTTGTAAATAAAGAACCTTTAAAGTATGCTAAAAAACTGGCAAAATCTTTCAAAGCAAAACTTATAACTTTAGATAAGGTGTCTGAAGCTTATAGAATAATTCTAAAAGATAATAAAATTAAGAATATAGATATATCACATTTTTGCACAAAGACAATAGAAGAAGATCTGCAAAGCAGGGATTTCACGGTTAATGCAATAGCTTTTAATTTAAAAGATTTCAAGAATTTTAAACAGCATGTGATTTTATCAAAAAAGACCGCTTTAAAAGATTTAAAAGCAAAAATATTGAGTCCAGTTTCTTCTAAATCTTTTAAAACGGATGCTTTAAGGATGTTAAGAGGATTTCGTTTTATGGCAGAACATAGCTTTAAAATTTCAGAATCCTCTTTAAAACAAATAAAAAGCAATGCAAAACTTATAGGTGATGTGTCTAAAGAAAGAGTAAAAAACGAATTTTCAAGAATTCTTGCAACAAACAATGCGGCAAAGGTGTTAAAGATGATGGATAAAGTTGGCCTTTTAGATGCGGTTTTTCCTGAAATTGTTAAAATGAAAAAAGCCAGTAAAAAGTATTATTATCATAAGGGTGGACTATTTGAGCATTCTTTTAAAACTTTTGAATCTTCAGAGAATATTTTAAGTGATTTGAAAAAATATTTTCCTCAAAATTATATTGATTTACAAAAACATTTTAAAGACAACTTTTCTTTTTCAGAAAATGTTACAAGAGAAGGTTTAATAAAGTTTGTAGCTTTGTTTCACGATAATGCAAAGCCAGAAACAGCGTTTTTTGAAAATGGTAAAATGCATTTTTTTGGTCATGAAGAGAAAGGTGCCCAAAAAACAAAAGAAATAATGTCTGCTTTAAAATTTAGTAAAAAGGACATTGAATTTTCAGTATTTTTAGTTAAGCATCATATGAGATTGTCAACTTTAACAAGAGACAATGTAGTAACTAAAAAAGCTTCCTTAAAGCTTTTTAGAGATATAGGTGATTTTACTTCAGATTTGTTGGTTGTTTCTATGTCAGATTGGCATTCATACAAAAACTTAAAAGTTTTTTCAAAGAACAAATTAAATCTTCAAGAACAATCTTTAAGAGAACTTGTAAGATACTATTACGAGTTAAAAAATGCTAAGCCTTTAGAGAAGATTATTGACGGCAACGTAATAATGAAAAAGTTTTCTTTAAACCCAGGCCCCATAATTGGTGAACTTTTAAAAAACGTATTGATAGCTCAAGAAGAAGGAAAAGTGTCAAATGTAAAAGAAGCTTTAGAATTTGTTTCTTTAAAATTGACACAGATTAAAAAAAAGGGTAAAATCTGACGGTGTTAAATCAAAATATTTATTGCGGGCGTAGTCTAGTGGTAAAACCCAAGCTTCCCAAGCTTGTGATGTGGGTTCGATTCCCATCGCCCGCTTTTTTTTAAACAATACTATTGAAGAGGTGTTATCATGGCAGAGGCAAGATGTATGAAATGCAAAAAACAAGTAGAAGTTAAAGATCCTCAAGATGTAGTAATGAAAAATGGCATGAAAGCCATTTCTGGAGTATGTCCACATTGCTCAACAAAAGTCTTTAAGATTGTTGGCAAAAATAAATAGTTTCTCTATAACATTAACATTGTTTTAGATTTAGTACAATTATTGTATTTTTAACAGTACAAGTTGTTGCTTCTTTGTTATTGAAATACTATAATTATCATCATGTATGTAATTGGTAATTTAGTTGCCCCACTAAAGCTAAATTATATATAAGTAGCTAGAGTATAGTAAAATATGTTTATACTTTTGCTATTGTTGTGTTATTTTGTTGTAATTGAAAAACAACTTTTATAGGACAAGGTTTTTAAAGATGAATAAAAAGACTTATTTACCGAAACAGGATGCAATTGAAAGAAAGTGGCATTTAATAGACGCAAGCGGGAAAGTTTTGGGAAGGCTTGCCGTGGAAGTAGCAGCTCTTTTAAGAGGCAAAGGAAAAGCTTTTTATACTAACCACATAGATTGTGGCGATTTTGTTATTGTTACAAATGCTAGCAAAATAGTCCTTACAGGGAAGAAGCTTGACCAAAAAACGTATTTTACATTTTCAGGATATCCAGGTGGAGCTAAACTGACGCCTTATTCTGTTTTAATGGCAGAAAGTCCGCAAAAAGCTTTACTAGCTGCTGTTAAAGGGATGTTGCCTAAAAATAAGCTTGCAGATAGGCAAATAACAAGACTTAAAGTTTTTAAAGATTATAAACATAATCACAGTGCGCAATTAGCAGCTTCTGTAAAGTAAAGAGGAGAAAAAATGAGTAATGTTTCTTATTTAAGCATGAGCACAGGCCGCAGAAAAAATGCAATTGCCAGAGTAAGAGTTTCAAGCGGCAGTGGTAAAATTATAGTTAATGATAAATCAGTAGATGAATATTTTATAGGTTTAGACAGACTAAAAAAATTGGCTTTAGAACCTATGAATGTTTGGGATGGCGTTAAAAGTTATGATTTTTTTGTAAACGTTTCTGGTGGCGGTGTAAGTGGACAAGCTGGCGCTGTAAGCCATGGTTTAGCAAGGGCGATTTTAGAACTTAACGAGTCATCTAGAGCAGCTCTCAGAAAGGAAGATCTTTTAACTAGGGATTCTAGAATGGTTGAGAGAAAAAAGCCTGGAAGGCCAAAAGCTAGAAAGCGGTTCCAATTCTCAAAGCGTTAATTTTATAGTACACATATTAAAAAAGAACTTATTTGCTACAAAAACATATAAACCAAGTCAGGTATTATTTTTATTAAAAGATATACAATATCTAGAATTCATCGCAATACAAAAAAAATAATACTTAACTTAGCTTGTCATATATAAAAATAGATGCTAGCTATTCATTTTGTTAGTAGAAAACTTTAATAGTTAAGTTAGACACAAATTTCACAAAAAGTTCATATCTATTTTCAAAAATTTAGAATATTTAGTAGTATATTATTATAAAAGGTACGGTTTTTATTGATTTTGCAAAATAGATTATTAAGGGGATAAATGTTTGAAATTTTTTTATTTACAATTTTGTTATTGCCTTGTATGTTTATTTGTGGATGCGGCAGTGACAATTATAACATTTTTAGAAGAATTGCCGAAACTATGGCAACCACAGAAAGTACTGTTAGCGAAGGGCAAACTGCATTAGCAAATGGGGACTATGATCAAGCTAAAGAAATTTTTAAACAGATTATAGATGGATCTCCTGGCGATAGAAAAGCTATTGCAGGGTATATAGCAGCTGTTATACGCATTCCCGAACTTATAGGTTACATAGTGGAAGCTAGTCAAGAATTTAAAGATAGCGGGAACAAAACAATAGATCTTAATAAGTACAAAGATGTTGCTATAGATAGGGTTCACGAAATGAAAGAAGGTCTTGATTATTTGCTAAAAAATCCATCTGTTGTACAAACAATGTTAAGTGAACCGGCACCTCAAGCAAATGCTAACAACACGTTAGCTTTTGGTCTTGCTGCTGCTGTAACAATTGCTGATAATAGTGTTATAAAAGAGGCCCTTGGGATAGTCGGAGACGATGTTGATTTTAACGAGATAAATAATAAAAGTTTACCGGACACTCTTAAAACAATACCAGAAGCAATGGATGCAATTAGTCGAGCTATCCAGTTTCTTGGTTTTGCTCAAACTTGTGCTGCTAAGATAGCTGATGAAGAGGGACTTATTACGCCAGAAATGGTTGCTAAGTTACAAGATGCTAAAGAGCAATTGCTAGAATAATGACCTAAAAGACAAGAATGAATAGAGAAATATTATGAAATATAATGTGAAGTTATTAATGTTTTTTATTTTATTAAGTATTGGTTTTGCAAAAATACTTTTTGCAGTAAAATATGAAAACAATCTTTTTATAAAAGGCGTCCGTCCTATGGGTATGGGTGGAGCATTTACTGCCATTGCTGATGATGAGAATGCATTTTTTTATAATTGCGCAGGGATAACCCAAATATATGATGACACACTTCAAATTTTTTCTTTAAGGGCAGATGTGGATAATCACGTAGCTAAAGCTTATGCTTTTTATAATGAAAACAAAGACAATATCCTCCATTTTACAGACCTTTCTCCTGAAAAACAAGGAGAATTTGTTGATAAGATAGTAAGTAATATGTTAAATTGCGCTCCAAATGTTTTGGTTTCTTTGCCAAACATATTATTTATAAAAAGACCAATAGACATTAACAGAAGCAAAAATTCTTTAAATTTTGGCTTGGGTTTTTTTTCTTATGTTAAAGCTATTGGAGAGTTTGACAAAGGGGAGTTACTTCCATCATTATCATATAAATGTGAGGTTACAGGTGTTGGGATATTACCGATAGCGTTTAGAATATATTCTTTAAATTCAGGTGTGTTGTCTTTGGGGGTTAATTTAAAATATATGTATAGGCTAGTAAATTCAAAGGAAGAACTTTCTCTTATAGAAATAGGAAAGCTTGATTTTGGCGGTAATTTTTTTGATGCAACAGCTTTTGGGATGGATTTTGGAGTGATATATTATTTAAACTCTAGGTGGCATTTCGGGATAAACGCAACAGATTTGTATAATTCTCAATTTAAATATAAAAAATCTAAAATCCGTTTTGGTGATGATAAAAAATCAGATTCAATAGCAGATACTTATGACCCTCAAGAAATCAATCCGATCTTAAATATAGGTTGTGCATATATCCCAGAAAAGCTTTATTATTGGCCTGGCAGTTATATATATACAAATGATAATATTACATTTGCGTTTGATTTGACAGATTTAAATAATCCTAATGAATCGTTTTCTTTAACGCCTTTTAAAAAAGTTCATATTGGAACTGAGTGTAGGCTAACCCCTTTTTCTTTAAGAGCAGGTTTAAATTCGGGATATCTATCCTTTGGAGCAGGTATTAGGTTAAAAGCGGTTAATCTAGAATATGCTTTTTATGGTGAAGAAAAAGGCATATTGCCAGGGCAAGATCCAGATTGGATACACGGTTTTTTACTGTCTATTAAGTTACGTTAGGGCGACAAGAGAAATTTACTAAAGAAGAAGAAAAAAGCATTGCTAGATATTTGCCTGTCTTGGATGGAAGCAAAAATAGTTTAAAACTTAAGTTATTCTATACTTATATGAATTTATTGGTTTAAGCTCCATTATAGGTCAGGGTCAATGTGGGCTAGCTCTGTGTGGCTGCTTTTTTTGCAAGCATGTCTACTCTATCGTTTTTAAGGTTTCCTGTATGGCTTTTAATATGTCTCCACTGGATTTGGATATTAGTGTTCCTTATAAAATTTATGTATTCTAACGAAAGCTCATTTTTTGCTTGCCATTTGCCTGTAGCAAAACTTTCTATCCCTTGATAATCGTAATTTATTCTTATTTTTTTCACATTATTTTTTTCGCACCATTTTAAAGTTTCTACTACGGATTTAAGTTCTCCTCCAAATTGTCTAAACTGAGTATCTTTTATAGTGCCAAACAATTCTGTTTGTGTATTATTGCCTAAATAAATGATAGATGCATAGCTTGTTATGCCGTTAATATATGCCCCATCAACAAAGGCTTCGTAAATACCGCTTTGACTGTCATAAATTTCAAAACCGTTTAGCTTGTTCCATGTAGAGTCAATAATTGAATCTATTTCGGAACTTGATATTTGCTTTTTTAAGGAGTAAGTTTGTTTTGTAGGTTTATAATATAAAAATAAGATACCTTTAAATATGCCATTTTGGTTAACAAGAAGTTTTACAAGATAGTCTTTAAAAAAGTTCTTGTCAAATGAAATGTTTATGTTTTCTGTTTCAAGAGCTTTTTTTAGTTCTAAAGCTTTGTTATTGAGTTCAGTTTTACACATTGTTATTTTTTCTGTCATTGTTGCTCCGGAGATTGTTTTAATAGTTCCAGTGGTATTTCTTTTTTTGTTGATGCTCCAAGTTCTTTTAATTTTTGTACTCTATCTATAAGACTGTCTCCTTTTTTGTCCGAAGAAGAAAGTCTTTTTATGGACTCTTCAATTTTATTTTTTGCTTCAGATATTTTTTTGTCTGCCTCAAACAAAGTTTGTGTAAACGTTACAAATTTATCGTAGAGATTTCCACCTTGTTTAGCAATTTCGATTACATTTTTTTTCTGATATTCTTGTCTCCATATATATTCTACAGTTTTTAATGTGGCAAGCAGTGTTGAAGGGGTTACAATTGCTATATTTTTCTTAAAAGCATAAGACGCAAGGTCAGGTTTATCCTGCAGAGCAAGAGAAATAGCATTTTCTATTGGCACAAACATCAATACATACTCGGGTTGGTTAATGTCTGTCAAGGATGCGTAGTCTTTTGAAGCAAGTTCATCAATATGTTTTTTTATGCTTGTTGAATGTTCTTTTAGATAAGTTTTTTTATCTATTTCATTTTGAGTATTATAGTATTTTTCATAAGCTAAGAGAGAAGTTTTTGCATCTATTATAATGTGCTTATCTTCGGGAAGTTTTACTATATAGTCAGGTATTTTTGTGTTATCAGTATCTTTAAACTGTTTTTGAGATAAATAGTTTACACCTTCTATCATGCCAACGTACTCAAAAATACGTTCAAGACTTAGTTCCCCCCAAATTCCTTGGAGTTTAGAATCTCCTTTTAATGCATCTGCAAGATTGTTAGCTTCTTTACTTAATTTATTATTTAGAACTACTAACTTTTCTAGTTCCTTTTGTAAACCAGACATTTTTTCTGCTTCGTAAACTTGCAGCGAATCTATTTTAATTTTAAATTCGTCAATTTTTGTTTTAAATGGAGAAACTATAGTTTCTAAAGACAATTTATTTAAATCTATAATTTTGGTGTTTTTTTCTTCTAATACTTTTGAAGCGATATTTTCAAATTGTATTGCTAAAGAAGAGTTTGACTTTTCTTGATTTTTTAAAGTTTCTGTTAAATCTTCTATTTTTTGTTTTTTTGTCGCAAGATCTTTGGAAATGTATATATATCTTTTTATAAATAACATGCTGCCAATAGCAATTCCAAGAAAAAATAATAATATAGATAATAATATACTCATAATTCCTCTAAATTTATACTTAATTAAAAAAGACAATAAACTTTTATCATGACATTAACAAAGATATGCTAGGAAGCTTTTATGTAAACATTTCACTTTATTGTTTTTTTAAGTTGTTACATGAAATTTTACATAAAAGGTGGTACCTTTGCCAAGCTCGCTTTCAACGTAAATTTGACCTTGTATATTTTGAATTATTCCATAGCATATTGATAATCCAAGTCCAGTACTTTACCAACTTTTTTAGTTGTAAAAAATGGTGCAAAAATTTTAGAAATATTTTCATTTGCTATTCCAGTCCCGGTATCAGTAATGTACAAGATGTAAGAATTATTATTTAAAAATGTTTTTTCTATAATAGTTTCTGGTTTTGATTTAACCATTCTGGAGGAGTCTTGTCTTGAAAACTCGAGCATATTTTTATTATGTTTTGGCTTCTTAAAGTGGCATCATATATTTCTCTAGAATATAAAGGGTGTATTATAATAATTTTTCGACAAATCCCATAAATTTGTAAAAGAGTTTTTTGTAGAGTTTGACATTAAAATTTTTCCCTCTTGGTTTATAATAAAAGTACTATTAAGTGTTTTTAATTTTTAAAAATTGTTAGCTTTACTTCCAGGACAAATTTCTTTATAGTTACAATATTTACAAAAAAAAGTATTACTAGTTAAAGAAAACTCTTTTTTATCTTTAGGAATATTTTGCGCTATGTCTGTTAAATATTCGTACATATCTTTTGTTTCTTTTTCTACATTACATGCAAGTTCTGATATTTTAGAGTCTGAAATTTGAATGTTTTTTTCAGTGTAGTAGGGATATAGGTAAACCACTATAGGTACAATATTTTCTGCTTTTATTCCAAAATTATAACTTGCCCAAAAAGCGTAACCTAATAGTTGTTTAGAATGCTTTTTTTCGTCTGCTTTCCCGGTTTTCCAATCAAGAATATAAACTTTATCTTCTATTGGAAACAAAAAATCTACTTTGCAAAAAGCTTTTAAATTATTTATTCTTGTTTCTCCAAAACCATCTGGCTCTATGGTCCATTTGTCGAGTTGTTTTATAGCATTTTTTTCAATCCAAGCAAATCTTTGGCTTTTTAAAAGATTTTCTAATATATTTTTTACTTTTATATAAATTTCATCAAAATAAATTATTTGGCCATTGTAGTAATGTTCAAAGAAAGTTTTCGATGAACAATACTTTTTTGTTATATCAAATACATATTTAAAAAGTTTATCTTTATTTATTTGTTTTGTACTTTTTTTATATCTTGTAAGTATGTCTCTTATAATGTCGTGTGCTATATTACCTGTTTCTAGTGCTTTTGAAGTTAAACTTTTTAAGAATAGAAGTTTTTCTATAGGGATGTCTTTGTCATATTTTGCATAATAATCATAAAAATATTGACGTTTACAATTTAGAAATTTGTCATATCTTGATATAGACCAACCCAAAATATCTGTATATTCAAACCTTTTTATTTCACTCATAAATATTCCTTAATTAAAAAATTAAAAATAAATTATAAATCCCAAACGTTAAAAATATTGCACAAGACACTAACCTTACAGTTTTTTTATTAATTTTTTTGCCTAGTATAGACCCAAGGTAAATAGCTACAATATCTGCTGTTAGTATTCCTAAAGTTGTACTTATTAAAATAATAAAGGGCATGTTATACTTTATCGATAATGCAATTGTTGCAAATTGTGACTTATCTCCTATTTCTGCAATTAGAAACACAATAATCATAGAATAAAGAGAGTATCCTGTTACTGTACTTATACTATTACTTTTTGCAAAAGCGTTAAATAGTTCATATATACCGAACGAAATAAAAAAAACAGATGTTGTAACTTGCAGATATATGTCGGGCAACATTATAGCTACAACACGTCCTGTACTAACTGCTAAAATGTGCGATAATAGTGTAGAGATAATTACTGCCCAAATTATATCTAAAGGCTTAGTTCTTGTTGCAAATGATAGGACAAGTAGTTGTGTTTTGTCACCAAACTCTGCTAGGAGCATAAAAATAAAAGAAGATAAAAAAATTTTCACTTAACTATTTTACATTAATGGCTTGTTTAAATCAATAAATTATTGTTGATTATACACATTTTGCTTTACTACTTTTATAAATGATTTATTCTGGAAATTTTAGCCTATAGTGAGTTGCCCGCGCAAAGCCATGTTTAACAAGAATATCTTTTTTTACTAAATCAGAGATATCTCTTGTTGCTGTATCTTGTGAACAGTCAGTCATTTTTGCCCATTTTGTAGTTGTTAAATTGCCTTTAAAATTGTCTAGCATTTTGTTAAGCACTTTTCTTTGTCGTTTGTTAAAAGCTGTATTTTGATGTTTTTTCCAAAATTCAGCTTTTTGCAAAGCAGACTTTAATAATTCTTGAGAAGATTCTATTGCCAAAATTAAGTTTTCTAAAAACCATTTAAGCCATAAAGTAATATCCAAAGAAGATTTTTGTGTAATTTCTAATGCTTTATAGTATGATTTTCTTTCCTTTTTAATTTGAGATGACATTGAGTAAAATCTGTTTGGAGAACTTTCGCTTCTTGCAAGAAACATATCGCTTAATGCTCGTGCTATTCTGCCGTTACCATCTTCAAACGGATGTATAATTACAAACCATAAATGGACAATAGCCGATTTAATAATTAAATCTATTTTTTTGCTTTTGTCGTTAGAATAAGAAATTAACATATTCATTTCTTTGTCTAAAATACTTGCAGAAGGCGCTTGATAGTGAACTCTTTCTTTACCTGTCGGACCAGAAACAATTTGCATTGGCCCTTTAAGATCGTCTCTATAGGATCCGGTCTTTATTTTATAGAGTCCGCTAAAGTCACCCGGGAATATTGATGATTGCCATTTTAATAACCGACTTTTTGTTAACGCTTTATCATAATGATAAGTCGCATCAAGTATCATTCCAACAACACCCTCAACATTTCTATCTATATTTATATTTGAATCTATGTCAATTCCTAATTTTTTTGCTATAGACGAACGAACTTGTTCCATGTTTAAAAATTGTCCTTCTATTTGGCTAGACTTTATAATATCTTCAGTTAGTACAGTCAATGTAGCTTTTTCTTTAATTTCAAAGCCAAAAGCATCCATTTTACCTAAAAAGTAACCTTGTTTGAGTTTAACTTTAATAAGTAAGTCCATAATTAAATTAGTATCCCATATAAAATCTGGCCATTTAGGGTTGTGATATATATACATATTATCTCCGCAAATATTGCGGACATTCTAATATATTATCTCCGCAAATGCAAGCATCAATAACAAAATGCAGCAGATATTGATCTGGTTTAGAATCTTATCGTAGTTACCTCAAAGAGCATCTTATGAGCAACAAATATTTAATATTTCAAAAGGGGTCTCTCTAACAAACCCTAATGCTTATAATTGCTGTGAACCTTTTGACAATGCAAGGCAAAAACGCAGGGTTTAGGGTTTATAGTGTCATAAACACAAGCTTTTTAACGCAGCAGTGTAGAAAAAGGCATAGTAAGGGTATGCGCTAAGGTTTTTAGACAGATCCCATTCAGTGTTTGAAGAAAAATTCACTCAAGTCTTTTTTGTCTTATCATTTTGCTAGTTTGCTAATTTGATTAAACTTTTGTTGCGATTGCTCTAGTAACGTAGATAAGGTTCTAAACTAGATCAACCAAACTATTTCTGTGTCAAGGACTCCTAACTGTCCAATTAGTGAAAAATATAGCTATAAACTTAAGTTTTCGGTGAGAAGGGAAGGGCAAATATTATCCATATGGTGTTAAAAGCCTATACATGTTATTTCTTAACTTTTTTAATGTAGAAATATTTTTGCAATATTCTGCTGTTACAAGAGTTGCTTTTTCTTTTTTTTCTTTTGCAATAATTTCTAATTTTTTTGCCAAGCTTTTACTGAAAATTTCTATATTGGACTCAAAATTTAACTTAAAACTTCTAACATCCCAATTTGCAGAGCCTACAAAAACCCATTCGCTGTCTACCACAAAAATTTTGCTGTGGTCAAAAGGCGCAAAAGTGCGAAAAATTTTTACTCCGCAGTTAATTAAATTTAAAAAGTTTGCTTCAGAAGCTTTTGATATAAAACTGTTGTGTATTTTAGGGAGGATTATTTCTACTTCTACACCTCTCATAGCTGCCATTTCAAGAGCTGTTAAAATATTTCTTTCAGGAAGAAAGTAAGGTGTTATAATAAGGATTTTTTTTATTGCAGCATTTATTGCGCCAAGAGCAATAAGCTCTATTATATTGTTCTTTTTGTCAGGTCCGTCAGGTATAACTCTAGCTGCAAGTCTTTTAGAGTTTGTATATTTTATAGATTTTGCTATAGAATTAAATTTTTTTTCTGTAACAAATTCCCAATCTTCTTCGAAAATTTCTGCCATTTGTTGTATTGCAGGTCCATTAATTTTAAAAGTAATATCTATGATTGCATTTTTGTTATCATTTATTAAACAGTTATTTTTTGATAAATTCATACCTCCAAAAAATGCTGTTTTACCGTCTATTATCATAATTTTTCTGTGGTTTCTTAAGTTTACAAAAGGTAAAGTTAGTGGAAATTTTAACGGTAAAAATATTCCATATTGTAACCCTTTAATTTCTTTTAATTTTTGTTCTATTGAACGGCCAAAAATGCTCAAAGCTCCTATAGCGTCAATCAAAACTTTTATTTTAGCTCCATTACTAATAGCTATTTTAAATGCGTCTAGAAATTTTTCTGTTTCAGAATCATAATCAAAAATGTAGCTAGAGATTAGTACTTCTTTTTTTGCTTCTTTTATAGCGTTTATCATTTCTGGATATGCTTGTGAACCATTTTGTAAAGGTTTTATGAAATTTCCAAAAACAAAGTTTTGATTATAAACTTTATGGCCAAACATTATAAACTGTTTATAGTTAATTGGTAAGTTTTCAAAAATGTCATTTATTAACGTGTGCGAATAACTTTCATTTAAATTAGTAACTCTTTTCAGTTTTAAACTTTTGCGTTTTACTCTGTTAACCCCTAAAAATATATAAAGAATAGTCCCTATAAATGGAGATAAAAAGACAAGCGCTATCCATCCTATAGAACTTTTAATGTCGTCTTTATGTAAAAGGATGTGTATGCTAGTCCCTATGGCTAATGTTAGATAAAATATAGCTAGAATTAAACTTTGAAAGTTGAAATTGATAAAATTTAAAAGTATATTTGACATATTTGCACTATGCTATCAAAGTTGATTTTCTTTAGCAAGAGGAAGTTTTTGTATATGAAAATAGAACAGTTAAAAAGGCAAGATTATGAAAGTGTGCTAATTTTGTGGGAAAAATCAGTTAAAGTTTCTCATTTTTAAAAGAACAAAATTTTAATATTATAAAGAATGCAGTTATGTTAAGTTTTAAAAATATTAGTTTGTATGGTATTAAAAGAAATTGCAAACTTTGTGGTTTTGTTGGAACTTCACATAATCAAATAGAAGCACTTTTTGTAGATCTTACTTATTTTGGGCAAGGTTTAGGTAAAAAACTTGTAGCTTATACTATAAAAGAATTAAATTTGAAAAAGGTATGTGTAAACGAGCAAAATAAAAAAGCTTATACTTTCTATAGTAAGATGGGTTTTAAGTTTGTAAGTAGAGACGAATTTGATTTTTTGAATCTCCATTATCCAATTTTACATTTAGAATTACAAAAATAGTAGTATTATAATTGCATTATTAATGTTTATTACAAATGCTTGTGGCAATCAAAACAAAAAAACTAGAGTATATTTGATTGATAAACTATGGGCTTTGTTGTAAAATATGTTTGTGACAAATGGCTTGGGGTTTAAAATGACAAATACGCCACTAGCGTCTCTTTATCCGATAATCCTTCCTAGGCAAAGTGCCTATGTTTATTTAGTCAAAGGCGGTACGCAGCATAATCAAGCTATAGGTTACTTTGACGAAAAAACTACAATAGTTGTTAAAGATGTTAAAAATTATATAGGCAAAAATGTTCAAATAGTAATTACTTTTTCAATGGTTACTCCAAACGGGAGGCTAGTTTTTGGAAAAGTTTTAAAGGTGATTACATGAAAAGTGCTGTTATAATATTAGCTGCAGGGTTAGGCAAAAGGTTTGGATCTAAAGTTTCAAAACAGTTTTTAACGCTAAAGAAAAAACCTATGTTTTTATGGAGTGTTAAAACGTTTGCAAAGTTAAAATGTTTTAAGCAAATTATTGTAGTTGTACCTAAAAATGTAGTAAAAGGTTTGTCTTTAAAATATAAAAATGTTTTTGAATGTGTTGCAGGTGGTAAAGAGAGATTCGATTCTGTTAAAAATGGGTTAAAGATTGTAAAAAAAGATGTAGACTTTGTTGCTATTCACGATGGTGCAAGGCCACTTATATCAAAAATAGATATAGAGTTAATTTTAAAAGAAGCGCAAAAAACAAAAGCTGCTATTGCTGTAGAGCAAACAAAAGATACAATAAAAGTTGTATCTAAAAGGAATAAGATTATAAAAACATTAGATAGATCCACTTTAAAAAATGCGCAAACTCCTCAAATTTTTGAAGTAAATTTGTTAAAAAAAGCTTATTTTAAAAAAATACCAAAAAATATTACTGACGACTCAAGTCTTATAGAAAATTTAAATGTAAAAGTTTCTGCAGTAGAAACCAAGTTCCCAAACTTCAAGATAACTACAAAGGAAGACTTTCTTGTAGCAGAAAAATTGTTAGATTAAAGGGAAAAAACTATGTATGTTGGATTAGGCTATGATGTGCACAGATTAAAAAAGGGGCGTCCTCTTTTTTTAGGTGGTGTTAAAATAGACAATCCTTTAGGGTTGGATGGTCATAGTGATGCAGACGTTCTACTTCACGCTTTAATGGACGCCTTGTTAGGAGCGTGTGGTTTAAACGATATAGGTCATTTCTTTCCAAACACGGACATGAAATTAAAAAATATTTCTAGCGTTTTTCTTTTAGAAACGGTGTATAAAGAATTAAAGAGGCGAAAGTTTTCTGTAAATAACGTTGATGTTACTATAATTGCAGAATATCCAAAAATATATCCCTTTATAGATGAAATGAAAAATGTGATATCAAAAGCAATAAAAATAAAAAAAGAAAGGGTCGCCATAAAGTCGACCACAAACGAAAAAATGGGATTTTTAGGTAGAGGCGAAGGCGTTGCAGCTATGGCGATTGCGAGTGTAAAGAAGATGCAAAGTAAACACTAATAGTAATAGGTACTGTTGTGACAATTAAAATTCATAATACTTTAACAAACACAAAGGAAGATTTTAAACCTCAACAAGAAGGTGTTGTGTCCATGTATGTGTGTGGAATAACTCCTTATGATAGAGTACATTTGGGGCACGCAAGAGCATATATTGTTTTTGACATAATAAAACGTCACTTGTTGCAAAGAGGCTATGCAGTAACTCATGTTCAAAATTTTACAGATGTTGATGATAAAATAATAAAAAGAGCTTTAGAAAAAAACATAAGCCCATCACAATTAGCGCAAATTTATATAGATGACTATTTTGTTCAGATGGAGAAATTAAATGTTTTAAAAGCTCAAAAGTATCCTCGTGTTACGGATATGATCATTGAAATTGTTAACTTTATAAAAGAACTCGTCTCTAAAGACTTTGCTTATGAAGTAGATGGAGATGTTTACTTTTCTATAGAAAAGTTTAAAGGTTATGGAAAATTGTCAAAAAGAAAATTAGATAGCTTAAAAGTTGGTGCAAGAGTTAATGTTTGTGATGAAAAAACTTCAGTTTTTGATTTTGCCTTATGGAAAAAAACAAAAGAAAATGAGCCTCAAGAAGTATCTTGGGATAGCCCTTGGGGTAAAGGAAGACCTGGCTGGCATATAGAATGTTCTGTAATGTCTTCTCATTTATTAGGTGATACTGTAGATATACACGGTGGAGGTCAAGATTTAATTTTTCCTCATCATGAAAATGAAATAGCTCAAAGTGAAGCTAAAACTGGAAAGCAGTTTGTTAAATATTGGATACATAATGGTTTTGTCACAATAAACAAAGAGAAAATGTCAAAATCTTCGAACAATTTTTTTACTTTAAACACAATTTTTGAAAAGCATGACCCTAGAATAGTGCGTTACTATCTTCTAACTCAGCATTATTCTAGTCCGTTAGATTTTTCAGATGTTGGTTTAGATTCTGCAAAAAATGCTTTGCAGGGTTTAGATGGTGCGTATTTAAGACTTGTTTGTAATGCAAAAGAAATAGTTTGTGATGTAAAAGATAAAGATTTATTAAAGTTAAAAGAAGATTTTTTGTCAGCATTAGATGACGATTTTAATTCTGAAAAAGCACTTTCTTACTTGCATGAACTTAAAAGCATAATATTAAATGAGCTATTTAACTCTAACAAAGAGAGACTTGCTTCTTTAAGAAAACTGTTTGAAGATTTAACAGAAAAGTCTTTAGGCATTTTGCTTCCTCAAGAAAAAAATTTAAACGATGACTTACAGAACCTTATGATAGAAAGAAACCAAGCAAGAAAAAACAAAAACTGGAAAGAATCTGATAGGATAAGAGATATTCTAAATGAGAAAGGATATAAAATAGTAGACAATAAAGACGGTACATCCGTGTTAGTTAAAAAGGTTTAATAGCTTATTTTAGTTTGTGTTGTAATGTTGTATGTTCTAGATGTATAGTTTAAAATCTTGTTTAAAAGGCATTAAATGTACAATAAAAACATTGAAAAAGACACTTCGTTTCAAAATGTTGTGTTTGGGCGTAACGCAGTTAAAGAGCTTTTAAAAGCTAATAAACGTACTATCAACAAAGTTATGGTTTCAAAGACAGCAAGAGGTAACGTTGTTTCTGAAATTATAAGTATTGCAAAACAAAAGAATATAGCTGTGCACACTGTTCCTCCGGAAAAACTAGATAAGTTTTCGCAACAGTCACAAGGGATAGTTGCAGAAGTTTCGCCAGTAGTATATTTAGATCTCCTGAATTTAATAAATAAATCAAAACAATCATTGAAACCTTTATTAGTAATATTAGACGGTATAGAAGATCCACACAATTTAGGCGCAATTATAAGAAACTGTGTTGCTTTTGGAGCTAATGGTGTAATAATACCAAAATGGAGAGCAGTTAGTGTAACCGAAACCGTTTCTAAATCTTCTGCGGGAGCCATAGAGCATATTTCTGTTTCTAAAGTTTCAAATTTAAGTCAAGCAATAACTTTGTTAAAAGACAACAACTTTTGGATAGTTGGCGCAGAAAATGGTAGTCAAACATTAGAAACAATAGATTTCCCTTTCCCTCTTGCAGTCATAATAGGTAGTGAAGGTTTTGGTCTTCATGATTTAACAAGAAAAAATTGCGATTATTTAGTGTCAATCCCTCAAAAAAACACTATATCTTCGTTAAACGCTTCATGTGCGTCTGCCATAATTTTATATGAAATATCTAAAAAAATGAAATAGATAAAAACACTTAAAAATCAATTATTTTTATATAAGATATTATAATAAGCAGAGTATGTATCTTGTATTTTTTCTAATGGAAATTTATAATACCTGACTTGACCGGTATTAAGGAAAAAGTAAGATTTCACTCATGAAAAAGCCAGGTTGGGGTCCCCCCAACCTAATATTTTTATGTGATTTTGTACCAAATAAGGGCTTTCTTTAGGAAGGGTATGTTTATGTCCTGTTTTGTGCATAAACGCTAAATGGCCAATATAACAGCTAAAAGGGCCTTTTTATTATAATGTATCTACGTTAGTTATACTTTATGCTAGATATCTACACATTATTTGTATTTGCTCTTATACTCTTTTGTTTGGTCAAGTCAGGCAATATAATAAATTTTTTCTAATGAAATGTATGTGTTTGTCTTGTATTTTATTAGAAAAATTATTATTTATCATTATAAAAAATATGTAGTAGAGGTTTTTATATGAAAAGAATTGCGTTAGAAAAGCTTAAAGAATGGAAAAATCGTTCTGATAAGAAGCCGCTTATTATTCATGGAGCGCGCCAAGTTGGTAAAACTTGGCTTATAAAAGAATTTGGCAAAACAGAGTATAAAAATGTTGCTTATATTATGTTTGAAAAAAATGAGCGAATGAAAAATTTGTTTTCAGGGGATATGGACGTTCATCGTATTTTGTTGGGTTTGGAAATAGAAACTAAACAAAAAATTAATCCTGTTAAAACATTAATTATTTTTGATGAAATTCAAGAATGTCCAAATGCTTTGAGTTCTTTAAAATATTTTTATGAAAATGTTCCAGAATATAATTTTGTTGCTGTGGGAAGTTTACTAGGAGTATTTTTGCATGAAGGGACCTCTTTTCCAGTTGGTAAAGTTGAATTTATGGATTTATATCCAATGAACTTTTATGAATTTTTGTCAGCAATTGGTGAAAATGAACTTTGTTATTTATTAGATAAAAATGAGTTTGATTTAATAACGACTTTTAAAGACAGATTTTTGTCCTGTTTACGTATGTATTTTTATGTGGGAGGAATGCCTGAAGTTGTTTTGAAGTTTTCTGAGACTCATGATTTTGGATTAGCAAGAACTATACAAAACCAGATTTTGGAATCCTATGTTCAAGATTTTTCAAAACATGTACCTGTTTCAAATATTAATAAGGTGACCCAGTTGTGGAACTCTATACCTTCCCAACTTGCAAAGGAAAATAAAAAATTTGTTTATAAAGAAGTTCAAAAGGGCGCAACTGCTAAGATGTATGAGCTGTCTTTAGAGTGGCTTATTCGTTGTGGCCTTGTCCATCGTGTGGACCGTGTTTCTAAACCTGCAATTCCATTGAAAGGTGACAAGAATATTAAAGCATTTAAACTCTTTTTATCAGATGTTGGCTTATTATCTGCGATGTCAAAATTAGATGTCAGGTCATTATTAGATGTTTACAGAATTTAAAGGATCTTTAACTGAGCAGTTTGTACTTCAGGAGCTAAAGGTTATCCAGGATATGGATATGGACATAGCTTATTGGGCCAACGAGGCTCCCGCAACAGCGGAAATAGATTTTGTTTTTCAATTTGGTAGCAATATTATCCCTATAGAAGTCAAATCATCTATCAATTTAAAAGCTAAAAGTTTAAAAATATATCAGGAAAAATTTCAGTCTAGTTTATCTGTAAGGTCTTCTACAGCAGATTTCAAAAAGGTTGGCAATTTATACGATGTTCCATTATATGCTTTAGGGAAATTGCTAGAGATAATTTTATAAGTCATATCGCTTTTACCTCTTCAATTTCGATTGCAGTGGTTTGTTATAAATCAAATATCCCATATGGAAATAGAGTTGGCGTTTTCTGTTAAAGGGCGTGGTCTGTCCGTAAGGCAAATTAAGCTTCCATACCCTGTTTTTTCAATCTTTGCAAACTTTTCAAAAGCATGAACGTCATTTTTATTAGGATTGGATGTTTTCTTTATTTCAATAGGATAAAATTTCCCGTCTCTTTCTATTAATAAATCAATTTCAATTTGATTGGAATCCCTATAATAATATAATGATGGAAACAATCCGTTATGGTGATAAGATTTAATTATCTCAGAAATTACAAATGTTTCAAAAAAAGCTCCGTTCATTGCTCCTGTTTCTAAACTTTTTGGAATATTCCAAGATGCAAGATAGGCGCACAAACCGGTATCTGTAAAATAAAGTTTAGATTTTTTAGTAAACCGTTTTGCGATATTTTTATAATATGGTTTTAATAAATATACAATCCCTGAAGCTTCAAGAATAGAAAGCCATTGTTTTGCAGTATTTGGGGAAGCTTCAACATCTTTTGCAATATCTGCAATATTTAATTCTTGTCCTGTTCTTGATGCAACAACACTTAAAAATCTTATAAACGACGATACATTTCCTATATTTGTAATTTGTCTTACGTCTCTTTCAATATAAGATTGAACGTAAGAAGAATAAAAAAGAGACCACTTATCATCACTTTCTCTGTCAATTTCTGGGAAAGACCCTTTCCAAATAATTCTGTATGTTTCGGATAAATCTTTCTTTTCTAGCAAACATGCCGGAGTAAATGCAGGAATAAACGGTTTTTGAATTGCTCCTTTGTTTGCCCTTTCGTATATTGATAAACCTAACATATTTATAATTGCAATCCTTCCTGCCAAACTTTCTGTAACACCTTTCATAAGAGAATATTGTTGAGATCCCGTCATCCAAATAGTTCCTTTTTTATCGGAATTGTCAACATACATTTTTATATATTTAAATAGTTCAGGAGCGTATTGTATTTCATCTATAAAAACGGGTGACTTGTAAGTTTGGAAAAAAAAGTCTGCTTCATCTTTTGCAAGAAGTAAATCTTTGGGGTTATCTAAAGTAACATACTGTCTGTTATTTTTTTCTATATGCTGAAGAAGCGTAGTTTTTCCGATTTGTCTCATACCTGTTAAGAGAATAGTTTTAAAACTTTTTGACGCTTCTAAAACAATTTTTTGTAAAGTTCTTTCCTTATATACCACAAGTCCTCCTGTTGTGCAAATCTGCAATACAGCTGCATTTTAACATAATAGCTTGTTTGTAGTCAATGCAAATCTGCAGCATGATTGCATTTTTTGTATAAATAATCTGTTTGTATATAAAAACAATTGTCTGATTAAAAGTTAGATTAGATATAGTAAACATTTAGAAAGTTATTGTAGTCCTTTTTCAAAGTTAAGTTCAACATTGTTTTGTAAGTATTGGTGTTTATTGTAAGCGTTTAATATTGAGTTTAAATAACTTTCGTTTGGCTCTATGAAGAAAAGGTCTATCATAAATTTGTTTATTTTCAACTTGCTTTGAGTTCATATAAAAGTTATACAAAATATAGTTTTAAGTATTTTAGATAAATATCTAAAGCAGTAAAGAAAATAATACTGTTAACATTAGTAGTAGCGATGTAGTAGGTCATCCCATGGCGGGAGGCGGGCTGTACGTGGGTATGTGTATTTGTATAATAACAACGGGACGAATATTAATATTCCTAGTGTCTAAGTATGCTTGGCTTTTTAGTTTAGAATCTTAACGGAGTTACTTCAAAGAGCGGCATATGAGCAACAAACATTTAATATTTCAAATTAGCTCTGTCTGAAGCAAAATTCATTTATGTCTTTTTTGTCTTATTATTTTGCAAGTTTGTTAATTTGTTTAAATGTTTATTGCGATTGCTCTAGTAACGTAGGTAAGAGTCTAAACTAGAACAAACGTCAGGGAAATACCATACTTTGCCTAATGTTAATCTGTATGGCGCGTACATTGATGTGGAGGGGATTGTGGAGATGAGTGATGTGCATCATAATGGGCTTTATGTTAATAATGCTAAGAGAGTTAGTGTAAATTCTATACATGGGTTTGGTGCGTTTAAACTTGATCTTCCTAGCGATGTTGATGATGGAAAAGCGGCAATAATACAATTTTCATTTTTTAAAACTTGGCAAGTCAAATAGTAAAGAAA
The DNA here is from genome assembly GCA_031266185.1 of Endomicrobium sp. Classification (GTDB taxonomy): domain Bacteria; phylum Elusimicrobiota; class Endomicrobiia; order Endomicrobiales; family Endomicrobiaceae; genus Endomicrobiellum; species Endomicrobiellum africanum. Next base: position 105,553 of record JAISBM010000001.1, read on the forward strand.
CTCAAATGATTTTTGAACTCAATATAAATATTTTGTAAAATAGCTTTAAATATACGCATATTTAAAAATGGTAGTTTTTGTTACAAATGATAATAAAAACATTTAATTTTGAAAAATATGTCGACTGTGTAATTAAAATAATACCCTTAAACATCGTTATGTTTTTAATGATGACGTTGTACAGGGTGTTTTTTTTCTTTTATTTTAAAAATGGACTTACATTAGACGGGGTGTACAGTTCTTTATTTAAATCGTTTATCCTTGGCGCCCAGTTTGACTTATCCATACTTGCCTATATAAACTTAGTTGCAATATTCACATTTACTATTTTTCTTATTTTAAAGAATTTACTAGCATTTAAAATTTCTATGTTTTTATTAAAAGTTTATTATTGTTTAGCTTTTTTTGCTATTGTTCTTTTAGATATTATAGATTTTGGATTTTACACATCTTTTGGCGAACATATTAATATTTTAATCTTTGACTTTTTTTCAGACGATACTTTTGCTCTTATAAAAACAATACTTTATGATCACCGCTTTTTGATAGCTTTAATTTCTTTGTTTGTTACAGCTCTTATAATATATAAGCTAGTTGCATTTACAACATGCAAACTTACGTCTAAACACAGCATTATAGACACTTCCATATTTAATATTGTAACTAAAATGTTGTTTGTTTTACTTGTACCGCTTTTTACATTGTGTTTAGCTAGAGGTACATTTTCTATGTTTCCTTTAGGTAAATTTCATGCTCAAATATCTAGTAACCAGTTTATAAATGATGTGGCGTTAACAAGTGTACACTCTTTTCAAGATGCGTTGGACGCAAAAATTTCTCAAGTAAACAAGTATGTTGATATAGCAAAAAAATTTGATGTAAAAAAAGAAGAAATAGAAGTCAACATTTTTAATAAAGTTTCTATTGTTAACACAGCAGCGCAAGAGGTAAAACCGAATGTAGTTTTTATTGTCTTGGAAGGTTTTGGTGAACTGCCAATATTGTACAACAACCACAATTTTGACGTTTTAGGTGAACTCGATAAACATTTTCAAGAAGATTTTGTTTTTTATAATTTTTTATCTGCTGGGAAAATAACTGTACATGCTTTAGAATCCACAGTGCTTAACATGCCTCAAAGACCATTTTCTTTGCAAGTTACTCAAACTTCAAAAGCGTTTAAACAGTTTTCAAGTTCAATGGTTTTGGCATACAAAAAAGCAAACTATCTTACAAAAGCTGTTTATGGTGGAAGTTTGTCATGGAGAAACATCGACAACTTTTTAAAAGCTCAAGGTTTTGATGAAGTTTATGGGGAAGGTTCTATAAAAAATGAGTATAGACACCAGTGGGGTATAAACGACGCACAATTTTTTGAGTTAGTCTTAAGAGAGCTAAAAAATAGCAATGGTTGTCCTACGTTCATTTATGCAATGTCTACAGCAACTCATCCTCCTTACCAAACGCCTCCTTATTATAAACCGTTAAATATTAATATACCTGAAGACATTTTGCGTATGATGCCAGGAGAAACTAAATATGGCAACAAAATATTTGAAACTTATCAATTTGCAAATAGAGAAGCTGCAAAGTTTTTAAGTGAAATAAAAGGTTCTGAACTTGCCCAGAATACAATTGTTGTAATAACTGGGGATCACAGTTTAAGAGAGTTTAAAGCTACTGTACCAGAAGAACTGTTCAAAAAGTATTCAGTTCCCATGTACATGTATGTGCCGGAAAAACTAAGAAAAAATATGGACGTAAACCTTAGTGGTTGTCATATGGACATTGCCCCTACGTTGTACGATTTATCTCTTTCACAAGTGGAATACGTTGCAGCAGGCCAAAGTTTGGTAGAAGATAATATAAACCATATTGCTTTTAACAGCGACGGATTTATAGTGTCTAAAGATAAAGCTGTTTTGTATAATCCTGATAACACAAACACAATATACTTTAATTTTGACACTAAAACTAAAATGTTGGAAATAGCACAAGAAACGCAAGAACACCAAGAAATACTCAGATATTATAAAAAAGTAGTTGCTACTTCAAATGAATATTTAAATTAAAAGTGTAGGAGGTATTTATATGCAAGCTCTTATGATTATTGTTGTTTTAATTGCCCTTATAGGAGCATACGTACTTTCAATTTACAACAAACTTGTAACTTTTAAAAACAGGATAATAGAATCTTGGAGCGACGTAGAAGTACAAATGAGGCGTCGTTACGACTTAATACTTAACCTTGTTGAAAGTGTTAAAAGTTACGCTTCACATGAAAAAAATACTTTAGATGCAGTTATAAAAGCTAGAAATACAGCTGTTAGTGTAACTGGTATTGAAGATAAAGCAAAAGCAGAAAATGTTTTGTCTGGCACATTAAAGTCTCTTTTTGCACTATCTGAAAATTACCCTAACCTTAAAGCAAACGAGAATTTTTTAGAGCTTCAAAAAGAACTTGCAAATACAGAAAACAAAATACAAGCAAGTCGCAGATTTTACAACTCAAACGTTCTTGCTTTAAATATCAGGCTTGAAACGTTTCCAAGCAACATTATTGGTGAGGTGTTTAATTTTGAAAAACAAAATTCTTTAAATTAAACGAGTCAGAACAAGATGCAAAAAATCCTGTAAAGGTTTCTTTTTAGTTAAATATTAAAGATTACAAAAATTTCTGGTCTTTTTGCAACTCACCCGCCAATAGAGGAAAGAATAAAAGCTCTTAAAATCATGGATAGATACGGACAATAATACACCAAGCGTCTATCTAAAAGCACTAATATTTTATAATTTTTCAAAGATATGATTTATTAATTTAAATACTCTTTATCTTATAGCATGTAGGATTTTAGTATTATAAGGTTCTACCAGTTTCGACAAAATTTTCTATGACGTATTGAATATTGGTAAAAGTTTTTTTATATTTGTTCCAACAGCCAATTTAAAATATTTTTGACGATTATTCCGTCATAGGATTTAACAAAAGGTGTGTCTGCCGTTAATATTGTTTTTTTATAGTTGTCTTTTAAGGTCATAAGCGATGTAAGTTCGCGTTGTTTTGTGTTTTCGTTTAGCATTGATTGCGTCACTTGATAATATTCAACACCCTCAACATCTTCAGCTACAAAATCTATTTCTGCAGATTTCATTTTTGCATCTTTTTTATCATAAATGTCAGACTTGCCGACATAAACTTTAAACCCGCGTCTTATTAGTTCCAAATAAACAATATTTTCTAAAATTCTACCACTGTCGGAATCTTTGTCACCAAGCAAATAATACCTTAAACCTATATCTGAAAGATAATATTTGTCCTGCGTTCTTAAAAGATTTTTCCCTTTATATCATATCTTTGCACCTTATAGAAAATATAGCCGTCGCACACAAGGCGTCAATATAATTTTCAAGCGTTTGTGGGTGAATTTTAAACCCGTCAGAAGACATAATGTCGCTTATTTTTTTAATAGACGTTAAGTTGCCTATATTGTCTGCCATAAAACAAATTACTCGCTCTAAACGAGATATGTCCTGTACTTTTTTGTGTTCTCCAACATCTTTTAAGGCTATGGAATTATATATTCCGGATATATATTCTCGTATTTGCAAGGATAAATTTTGAACGTTATTTTGCACAATCATTTGAGCAACATATGGGAATCCACTAAATCTTAGATATTGCTGAAGCAGGCTGCTCTTATCTTGATTTTTGTCAAACAAAAATATAAATGATAAAGGCAAAATATGGTATCTCTATATAACGTCCAGCAAGCATAGTAGCCCACTGGCCGGCTTGGAAATGCGAGTTTGCCCCCGTTAAGTAAATAACATTGCTTTTAATAAACAACCCGTCTGCAGCACGCTGAAAGTCTTCGACATTTTGAATTTCATCTAAAAAGACATAATTTTTCTTATCATTTAATAACTTGGATTGAACATAGTCAAATAATATTTTCCAGTCTAATAAGTTATGATAATTAGGGTCTTCAAGGTTTATGTTTATTATTTGACTTTTATCTACACCTTCAGATAACAATTTTTCTTGATATAATTTATGATAAATCTTAATCAAAAACAATCAAATTTGTGCCTGGCATTTTCTCCTGACTTGTCCGGTTTTGTAAACGTTTACTTAATTAACTTAAATGCATAAAATAGCATAAAGGCTATGTTGACATAGCCTTTATGCTATAGTTTAAACTCTTTAGTTAAGCTTTTATACTGATATTTATAGTTACTCTTAATGTTAATTACCCAAAAGGTTACGTCAGGAGGTATTAAATTAAAGATTCGTAAATTTTGTAGTTTTCTTTTCCATCTGAACCATAACAAACAATAATTATTTCGTCAAAATCGCTGTTATTAGAAGCAAGAAATATGGGAGCTGCTTTATCTTTTGGATAGCCAAATATGGCAGTTGAAATACAAGGAAAAGCTACAGTGCGTAGATTGTTTGTAAAGGGCTTGTGTAGGCACTTGTAAGGAGATTAGAAGCTTGCGCGTCAGAATAGTTTGCCCAAGCATGTATAATAAAACGAGCAGTCAAATTAAATCCTGGCGTTATTTTTGCATCTCCAATATTGCATCTGTCTATACTTGATCCTGGAATAAAGGGTATATTACTTTTTATATATGAATCTAGCAAATTGTGTCCTGCAGCATCATATATATAGCACCGCAGACACCACCTCCGGGGTTAAGTTGTGCGTTGACAGCATTTACTATAGCATCAACTGGTATTTTTGTAATATCTTCGCAAACTAAGCTAACTTTTCCTTTAGTAATTTTTTTGTAACTTGTATCACCACTATTGGTACTTGTAGTATTATTTTCGTTAATGCGTTGTACAGTGCTTGCGGCATTATCTTAAGAATATTATTGTAAAAAATAAAATATATACAGTAAGCTGTTCCATTTAGTAATTCCTTCAGATATAAATTATCAATTGTCTTTTTAAACGATAGCTTAACTTTTTATATGAAGCAAACACTAAAATGAAAAAAAGTGGTGAAATAAATTGTAAACTTTAATAGATGTCTATAGAAATGGGGCAGTGGTCAGACCCTAAAATTTCGTTTGCTATGCTAGCTGCTTTTAAAAATTTGGTTGCGCTTTTTGAAACAAAAAAATAGTCTATTCTCCAACCCACATTTTTTTCTCTAGAAGCTGTTTTGTAGTCCCACCAAGTATAGCTATTAGGTTCATTGTTAAAATGTCTAAACGTGTCAACAAAATTGTTAGCAACAAGGTTGTCCAACTTTTCTCTTTCTATTAGCATAAACCCTGAATTTTCTTCGTTTTGTTTTGGTCTTGCTAAATCTATTGGGAAGTGCGCAGTGTTATAATCTCCACATATAATTACGTCACTATTTTTTAAAGTTTTAATATATTCTAAAAAATAATCATAAAATTCTAGTTTATAGTTAAGACGGTCTTTTGATGCTCCACCGTTTGGAAAGTATACATTAAAAAGCACAAACTTTTCAAAATCAAGTTTTAAGACTCTTCCTTCTTTGTCAAACTTTTCATTTTCTATACTAGCGCTTACAGATTTTGGCTTTATTTTAGACCACACAGCAACACCGCTATACCCTTTTTTTTCTGCGCAGGAACAATAAAAATTGTACTCTTTTATTGTCTCTACATCTTTTGGAAATTGAGCTTTGTCTGCTTTTGTTTCTTGCACACATACAATGTCAGCATTTTCTTGATTAAACCAGTTAAGAAAGTTCTTTTTATATATTGCTCTTATACCATTTACGTTCCAAGACACTATTTTCATTTTAATTCCCTAAAGAAAAAATAGCTACCATCATGATTATTATACATTAAAATAACATAAACTTATAACATAATTATTTTTTGTTACAGAATGGTTCTTACTGCTTTATTTGAAAAGTTTTAGATACTGCTCACTTGAAATAATTTTTATGCTTTTAAAATTGTTTAAAATTAATAAATCTTTATCGCCAGTTATAAGATAGTCAACTTTAGCAGCTAAAGCGCATTCCAGAATTTTGTTATCGTCAACGTCTCTACTAATGTTATTTAAATTTCCTTTTATTCTTATATTGTTAGCGATTTCTTGTATAAAGTTTATAAAATGTTCAATGTATATTATGTCGGTTTTAAATTTTGGTCGACTCATTACATCAAAAATTTCTTCTATTATTTCTTTTGCAATGTACAATGTATCGATACCTTCAACAGCTCTTTCAAGAATTATTTTAGGGCTTCCTCCAAAATAAAAAGCTGAAATGAAAATATTTGTGTCACAAGCTATCTTCATTTTCTTTTTCTTTGTGCTTTTATTTCATCTATAATATCTTTTTGTGAGATGTTAGCTTGTGATGGAATCTTTTGGCCGTAAGCAAATAAATTTTGCCACTTTCTTTTACGTTCAATGTACATTCTAGAAGCTTCACGTATTAGCTCAGAACGCGAACGCACTTCTTCTTTTGCGAGTTTATCTATTTTTAATAACAATTCTTTATTAAATGATATGTTTACAGTAGATATGGACATAAAATCTCCTTTTTTAAATGTTTTACTATATGAATATACAAACTTTGTATATTTTTGTCAATTGTTTGCTATTGTGCTTATGGTTGCTTTGCCATTTCTTAAAACATCATTTTTTGACAGCGGTACTTCAAACTACTTAAAGGTCTAAAATTCACAAACTGTTTACATGCTTATCTAAAACTTAACCTTTTGTCTAAACTATGCTTTTGGTGGAAGTAAAATACAGTTTAGTTTCAAGTATAAATGTTTACTTTAAAAATGAGACTTTTGTGTCTGTTAGCCTCTTACTATGTTAGAGTAAAAATGGAATTTTACTTAATTATTACTTGATTTCACAGTTTTTTCACATTTTCGTTTTTAAATTGGTGTTTTTTAATATATTATATATACAGAAGGATTTAAGAATAATTTAAGTCAATTTAGATATTTGCCTTTAATGGAAGCAAAAGCAGTTTAGAGCATATGTTATTATATCAAAAAGGGGGAGGTTGAGGAAATGATAAAGAAATGTAGAGTAGTAGGGTTAGTACTAAGTTGTCTAATTTTGGAGATATGTAGTTATGCTATTGTGGCTGCTCAGGAGATAAGAATAAATGGAGTGGTTGGTCATGATATTTATGGAAACGGAGCAGCAGGCAATCCGCCAGCAGATAGAGAGTCTTCTAATAATAGTGTAGATATTGAAGGGGCGGCAGGGGTTAATGTTAGAGGAGATGTTGCAGGAGGTAGGAATCAAAGAGATGTAGTATCTAATAATAGAGTTGTCATAGATATTGCTGCGTGGAGAGGGGTTGTTGGGGCGGGAATTATTGAAGGTGATGTATACGGAGGGTGGAATCCTTCTGTAAGAGCAAGAGGAAATGCAATAAGTAACAGGATAACGATAAGAAATGGAACTATTAGTGGTGGACAGGGGGCGTATGGGGGTAGGTCTGAAGGAGGGATAGCCCGAAGGAACGAGATGGAGATGGAAGGAGGAACGATACAGCTTGGAGGTGCATATGGAGCGCGTAGTTATGGGGATGCAATAAGTAACAAGTTGAAGATTACGGGTGGAACTATTAATGGTGGACAGGGGGCGTACGGAGGGAGATCTGATATAAGGACAGCCCAAGGGAACGAGGTGGAGATGGAAGGAGGAACAATTACCAATAATGCATATGGAGGGAGGGGTCATGGGGATGCAATAAGTAACAGGATGAAGATTACGGGTGGAACTATTAACGGTAGAGATGGGGCGTATGGGGGGTATTCTGGTGGAGGGAAAGCCCAAGGGAACGAGATGGAGATGGAAGGGGGAGTAATAGCGGGAGATGCATATGGAGGGTATGGTCATTGGGATGCAATAAGTAACAGGATGAAGATTACGGGTGGAACTATTAATGGTGGAGATGGGTCGTACGGAGGGTGGACTGATGGAGGGAAAGCCCAAGGGAACGAGATGTATATGGAGGGAGGAGTAATTACCAATAATGCATGTGGAGGGACTGGTATAGTGGGGGATGCAATAAGTAACAGGGTGAAGATTACAGGTGGAACTATTGGAGGTGGGGCGTACGGAGGTTGTTCTATTGTAGGAAAAGTGGAAGGGAACGAGGTGGAGATGGAGGGAGGAACAATTACCAATGATGCATATGGAGGGAGTGGTCAGGGAGGTGCAATAAGAAACAGGATGAAGATTACGGGTGGAACTATTGGACGTGGGGCGGGTGGAGGGAGATCTGAAGGAGGGAAAGCCCAAGGGAACGAGATGGAGATGGAGGGAGGAGTAATTACCAATAATGCATATGGGGGGTATGGTAAATTAGATGCGAATGGGAATAGAGTAATAATTAGAGGTGGAGAGATATTGGCAAATGTTTATGGAGGCAAGTCAGAGGATGAGGGAGCAGTTGGAAACACAGTAGAGATTAGTGGTGATGCAAGATTTTCAACAGATACGTACATATA
>JAISBM010000012.1 GCA_031266185.1 Endomicrobium sp.
ATGGTGAGGGCGAGGTATAGTTTTGATAAAGAAGATATAGGGTTGGCAAGGTTGATACGCAAAGCTCTAAAAAGGTCTAAGTATTCTTCTAGGGTAAGTGGTAAATCATTGACAAAGATAAAAAGCAAAACTGTGAAAATAAAAAAATATAAAAAATAAAGGATTATAATGTTTACAAGTTTAGCAAGCAAAAGTTTAGCTTAAAGGTAAGAGTAGATGAGTAGTTTATGGAGGAGAAGTTTTTGAGTTAGATAGGTTTATTTAGAGTAAGGAAGGACTATTAGTTGGTTTGGCAAATAGGGTTGGTATTTTTAAGGTATAATTAGTAAGAGATAAAAGATGTTAAGGAGTTAGGGGAGTTATTAATTAGTTGAATAGGTTAGAGCAAAGGAGGGAGAGAGGTTAGGGGTGATGAGTGTTTGATAGAAGGCGATGAAGAGTTTGGTGGATAGTTGGAAGGTTTCATTTGTTTTTGAGATTTAGGGGCAGTTTTAAAGATTATCGCTCAAAATAATGAGATTTGACATGTTTTTGGATTTATGTTACAATCCAAAAACATGAAATCTATTGAATTGATATTAACTATTTCAGTTATTATTTTAACTATCTCTGTAGTTGTTGGGGTAGTTTGTTTTGTTTTAACTTTGATTAAGATAAGGAAAGCGGCAGTAGAAATTGAAGTAGCAGCTACTAAAATTAATGTCGAACTTGATCTTATAAATAAGGTTTCTTATAAAATTGCTTCGATAACCGAAAAGATTTCATATCCAGTTGTTTCAATGATTTCTCTTTTTTTTTATGCTGTCTCTAGTATTAATAAAAAGAAAAAACAAGTGCAAGGAGAAAAAAATGAGCGACAATAAAGATACGTTTTTTGCTTTTCTTTTAGGGGGAATAGTTGGTGCAGCTATTGGTATTTTATATGCTCCTAAATCTGGGAAAGAAACTAGAAAAAATATTAAGAGGTTAAGTGAAGATATTGTTGACAATGTGAATGATTTTAGTGAGGATATTGCTAAAACTGGAAAGAAAATTTATGAAGAAGGTCGTGAAAAAGTTTTGTCCGGCAAAGATAAAATAAGTGAAGCTTTTGATGCTGGTAAAAAGGCTTTTGAAAAATGTAGTAAAAGTTAGTTTAAGTATTTTATGCTGAGGTAGCTCAGTTGGTAGAGCACAGGTCTGAAAAACCTGGTGTCGACAGTTCGATTCTGTCCCTCAGCGTATTTCTATTTGCGCCGATGTAGCTCAGTTGGTAGAGCAATTGCTTCGTAAGCAATGGGTCGGAGGTTCAAATCCTCTCATCGGCTTTTATATGATTAAAGTAAAATCCTTCGTCTATTATGGCGAGGTTTTTTTATTTAACTTTAAAATTCATGAAATTTTTTAAAAGAAATTTTTAGTTCTTTGTTTTATATATAAATTTGTTAAAACAATAATGAAGTAGGTCCTTTAGGTTAATTGACAAAACTAGATATATGTTGTAGCATTGTTTGCAATACAACATATAGTATTGTTAAACTAAAAGTAAGGAAAAAATATGAAATGTCCTTTTTGTGGTAGTACTGATGACCAAGTACTAGATTCTCGTCCCGTAGAGCACACATCGGCTGTGAGAAGGCGTAGGCAATGTTCTAGCTGCAAAAAAAGGTATACTACTTTTGAACGTCCGGAAGAGTTAATGATCATGGTTGTTAAGTCAAATAGGTCTAGAGAGCCTTTTGATAGGAAAAAAGTTTGGGTTGGTATAGATAGAGCTTGTAAAAAATGTCAAATTTCTGCCGAAACTATAGATAAACTTGTAAGTGAAATAGAAAATGAGCTACTTAGTGAATATATAATGGAAATTCCGTCTACAATTATAGGTGAAAAAGTTTTAGAAAAGCTTTGGGACATTGATTTAGTACCATATATAAGATTTGCATCTGTTTATAGAAAATTTACTGATATAGATACTTTTATGGAAGAATTAAAAAAATTAAAAAAAGAGCATGTGAAAAGGCAAAAAATATAGAAATATAATGGTTTAAGTACTTAAGGGAGTTTTTCGATGGCAACCAGTAAATTAAATGATTTGTTAAATCACAAAGTAAAGTTAGAAAAAAATGCTTTAACAGTTTTACAAAAACGTTATTTAAAAAAGGATGAGAAAGGAAATATAATTGAAACCCCTGAAGATTTATTTTTTAGAGTTGCCTACAACATTGCTAAAGCAGATACTAACTATGATAAAAATGCTGATATTAATGTAACTGTAAAAGAATTTTATTTTGCAATGGCAAATTTAGATTTTTTGCCAAATTCTCCGACGTTGATGAATGCAGGTAGACATTTACAACAATTGTCTGCATGTTTTGTTTTGCCAATAGAAGATTCTATGGATTCTATTTTTGAAACTTTAAAAAATACTGCTCTTATACATAAATCTGGAGGAGGAACAGGCTTTTCTTTTTCCAGACTTCGCCCTAACAAGGATGTTGTAAAAACTACTTGCGGTGTCTCTTCAGGGCCGGTATCTTTTATACACGTTTTTAACTCTGCTACAGAAGCTATAAAGCAAGGTGGTACTAGACGAGGAGCAAATATGGGTATGCTTCGTATAGATCATCCTGATATTTTAGAGTTTATATCTTGTAAAGATAAAAATGATAGTTTAAATAACTTCAATATATCTGTTGCTATAACAAAAGAGTTTATGGATGCGTTAGAAAGTAATACAGATTATAATCTGTATAATCCAAGAAATGGCCAAATTTCGGGTGTTTTAAGTGCAAGAGCGGTTTTTAATAAAGTTGTTGAGCAATCTTGGAAAAATGGTGAGCCAGGTGTAGTTTTTATCGATACTATAAATGATAAAAATCCTACTCCAAAGATAGGTAAAATAGAAGCTACAAATCCTTGTGGCGAGCAACCTTTACTTCCTTACGAATCTTGTAACTTAGGTTCTATTAATTTGGGACATTTTGTAACCAATGAGGATGTTGATTGGGGGAAATTAGAAAAAATAATTAAAACTGCTGTCCATTTCTTAGATAATGTTATAGATATGAATAATTATCCCATAGAAAAAATAGACGAAGTTACTCGCTCTAATAGAAAGATAGGCCTTGGTGTGATGGGATGGGGTGATATGCTTTTGAGTTTAGGGATTGCTTATGGTAGCCAAGATTCTTTAAATTTAGCAGAAAAACTTATGGGCTTTATTCAAAGTAAATCTCATCTTTTTTCGCAGGAATTAGCAACGAAAAGAGGAGCTTTTATAAATTTTAAGAATAGTGTTTATTCAGATGGAAAACTTATGAGAAATGCCACAACTACTACTATAGCCCCAACTGGAACAATTGGTATTATCGCTTCTGCCTCAGGGGGTATAGAGCCTATTTTTGCGCTTGTTTACAAAAGAGCACAATGTTTAGATAATGAAGAAATGTATGAAATTAACCCATATTTTGAAAAAATAGCAAAAGAAAAAGACTTTTATTCTAAAGAACTTATGGATAAGATTGCTCAAAAAGGGAGTATTCAAGATTTTGTTGAAATTCCTGAAGATATAAGAAAAGTATTTATTACATCACATGATATTTCTCCGGAAAGTCATGTTAAGATGCAAGCTGCTTTTCAGAAATTTACAGATAATGCTGTTTCAAAGACTGTAAATTTTCCAAATAGTGCTACAAAAGAAGATGTAAGAAAAGTTTATATTCTTTCTTATAAAATGGGATGTAAAGGTGTTACTGTTTATCGCGATGGAAGTAGAGAAGTACAAGTTTTAAATATTGCAAATAAAAAAGATGGATTACAATCAACAAAGGAAGCAAAGCCTAGGGTTCGTCCAAATAGAACAGTTGGTTTTACGTTTCTTATGCGTACTGGATGTGGGAAAATGTATGTGACAGTAAACGAAGATGATGATGGTATATGTGAAGTATTTACTCAACTTGGAAAGTCTGGAGGTTGTACATCTTCACAAGCTGAAGCTATAAGTCGTTTAATTTCTTTAGCATTGAGTTCTGGCGTTGATCAACAAACAATTATAGAACAAATAAAAGGAATAAGATGCCCTTCTCCTGCACTTGCAGAAAGTGGGGCTATTTTGTCTTGTGCAGATGCAGTTGCAAAAGCGTTAGAAGCTTATAACAAAGAAAAAATTGCACCGGATTTATTTACGCAAGAAACAGCGTCTAAGTCTTTAAAAGAAAAACAATATTCTTCCGACCCTGATGCAAATATGTCTGGTGCTTGTCCACAGTGTCCTGAATGTGGAGAGATGTTGACTTTTTCTGAGGGCTGTGTGGTTTGTAGAGAATGTGGATATTCCAAGTGTTTTTAAGAGGATATAATGGTTAAAAATGATAAATGGATAAAGAAAATGGCTTTAGAACAAGGTTTAATAGAACCTTTTGAGCCAAATCAAGTTAGAGAAGGAAACATTTCTTTTGGAACTTCTTCGTATGGGTATGATATGCGTGTTTCAAATGAGTTTATGATTATGAATAGAAATGTTAATATTCTTGATCCTAAAAATGCTGTAGATATATTTAACCCTGTTGTAGTTGAAGACTTTATAGAAATACCTCCAGATTCTACTGTTTTAGGTAAAACAGTAGAATACTTTAGAATACCTAGGGACATTGTTACAATAGCGTTTGGAAAGTCAACTTATGCAAGATGTGGCATTTTTGTAAATATTACTCCTTTTGAGCCCCAATGGGAAGGATATGTTACGCTTTCTATAGCAAACACAACGACTTTACCAGTAAAAGTTTATGCCAATGAAGGGATAGCGCAAGTATTATTTTTACAAGCAAGTGAGACTTGCGAAGTTTCCTATGCAGATAGAAAAGGTAAGTATCAGACTCAAAAAACTATAACTCAGGCAAAAATTTGATACAATGTAGTGGTCTATTAAATGTAGAGGATGGCAATGATTTTAATATTAAATTTTGGTTCACAATACACGCAATTAATTGCAAGACGTATAAGAGAAGAAAAAGTTTATTGCCACATATATCCAGGAAATGAGTCCTTAGATTTCTTGTTAGATTTAAAGAATGTGGTGGGTATAATTCTTTCAGGTGGATATAGTAGTGTTTATTCTAAAAATGCTCCTTGGCCAGATCAAAAAATTTGGCAATTAGGTGTACCTATTTTAGGTATTTGTTATGGTATGCAGCTTATTGCACAACATTTCGGTGGTAGAGTTGCTCCATCAAAACACAGAGAGTTTGGTCTTGCAAACGTTAACATAAATTGCGACTGTTGTTTATTTGATGGTTTGAGTTCAAGAGAAGTTCTATGGATGAGCCATGGTGACAAACTCTCAAAAATGCCAAAAGATTTCAAAGTTACTGCAACATCTGACAATTCCCCTTATGCAGCCATTGAAAATATTTCAAAAAATATTTATGGCGTACAGTTTCATCCAGAAGTAAAACATTCTCTAAACGGTAGAAAAATTATCCAAAACTTTATATTTAAAATTTGTGGTTCAAAGCCTGACTGGACTATTAAGTCTTATATAGTAGATGAAGTTAAAAAAATTAAAGAACAAGTTGGGAAAAGTAAAGTTTTATGTGCTTTGTCTGGTGGGGTAGATTCTTCAGTTGCAGCAGTTATGTTGCATAAAGCTATAGGAAAGCAACTTTTTTGTATTTATGTTGATCATGGACTTCAAAGGCTTGGGGAAACCCAAAGAGTAAAAAAGGGTTTTGGGGAAATGTTTGGTAAAAATCTTAAAATTGTTGATGCAAGAAAAATATTTTTATCAAAACTTAAAGATGTAACTGACCCTGAGCAGAAAAGAAAAATTATAGGTAAAACATTTATAGATGTTTTTGAGAAAGAATCTAAAAAACTTAAAGGTATAGACTTTTTACTTCAGGGTACAATTTATCCTGACATTATAGAGAGTGTTTCTATAAAAGGTACAAAGTTGCCGATTAAGAGTCACCATAATGTTGGGGGTCTTCCAGAAAAAATGAAAATGAAACTAATAGAACCTTTAAAATTTTTGTTTAAAGATGAGGTTAGACTATTAGGGCTAGAACTTAAAATTCCTGTAGAAATTATAAATAGACAACCTTTCCCTGGTCCAGGTTTAGCCGTAAGAACTGTGGGTGAAATAACTCAAGAAAAGTTAAATATTTTAAAAGAGGCAGACAATATAGTAGTAGAAGAAATTATAAATGCTGGCTTGTATGATAGAATTTGGCAATCATTTGCAGTAATATTACCTGTCAAAACTGTTGGAGTAATGGGTGATGTTAGAACTTATGAGTATGTTATAGCTATAAGAGCTGTAAGTTCTGATGATGCGATGACTGCAGATTGGATAAAGTTACCTTATGAATTACTTGGAAGAATGTCTTCAAGAATTATTAATGAAGTTAAAGGTGTTAACAGAGTAGTTTATGATATCTCTAATAAACCTCCAGCGACAATAGAATGGGAATAATGAAAAATTTAGTTTACTGCTTTATAGTGTTTGTTCCATTGTTTTTTGGTTGTGCGCATGATAATAAAGCTAAAACAGATTCCATACAGATAAAAGGATCTGATACTATTGTAAATCTTATGCAGGTTTTGGCTGAAAACTTTGTACAATCTCATCCAAATTTAAATATTAGTGTTACGGGTGGTGGTTCTGGCACAGGATTTGCTTCCTTAATAAATAAGGTTTGTAATATTGCTATGTCTTCTAGAGAAATAGAAGAGAAAGAAGTTGTTTTAGCTAAACAAAATAATGTTGAGCCTATAGGTTTTAAAGTAGGTTTAGATGGGCTTGTTGTTATTATTAATAAAAATAATCCTGTAAGCAAATTAACTTTAGCAGAACTTAGAAACATTTTTATGGCAAAAATTACAAATTGGAAAGAAGTGGGTGGTCAAGATAAAACAATAGTTGTTCTTTCACGAGAAAGTAATTCTGGCACTCATATGTTTTTTAAGGAACGTGTTATAAGAAATAATGATATAAATTCTTCTGACGAGTTTACTATACATTCTTTAATGATGTCGTCATCTCAAGCTGTGTATGATGAAGTTTTACAAAACCCTAATGCTTTAGGATATGTGGGTATAGGTTTTGTTAATAATAAAATAAAGGTAATATCTGTTTCTTTAGATAAAGACAATAAATATGTTTATCCAACAGTAGATACAATCATTGATAGTTCTTATCCAATTTCTAGGCCTTTATATTTGTACACTGATGGAAAACCTAAGGGTTTAGTAGAAATGTTTATTGATTATGCTTTATCTAATGAAGGTCAAAAAGTTGTTATTGATACAGATTTTATCCCACTTAGGAAGAATTAATAGGACTTAAAATGAGAAAGTCTTTAGATTATATAATTGAAACAATAATTTTTATATGTGGTATGTTATCAATAGTTTTTGTTGTTTTAATCTTTTCATTTTTACTTAAAGAAGGTTTATCTTTTTTTAAGGATTTTAGTTTTATAAAATTTATTACAAATCAATTTTGGTATCCAAACTCTAAAGCCCCGTCTTTTGGTATACTGCCTTTAATATGTGGTTCGGTTTTGGTTACATTGGGAGCTTGTTTAATAGCTGTTCCAATTGGGGTGATGTCTGCTCTCTTTATATCTGAAATTGCACCTAAAGGTGTTAGGGATATATTAAAATCTCTAGTTGAACTTATGGCCGCAATCCCTAGTGTTGTTATTGGCTTTGTTGGAATGGTAACAATAGTACCTTTAGTTAAAAATATTTTTAATCTTCCAACAGGACTTAGTGCTTTGTCTGGCTCTATAATGCTTGGCTTTATGGCTGTTCCTACAATTGTTACTATATCTGAAGATGCTATAAGATCTGTGCCTTGGCAATATAAAGAGGGTGCTCTTGCCTTAGGCGCTACAAAGTGGCAAACACTAAGGAGGATAGTATTAAAAGCTGCAATGCCTGGCATAATAGCCGCTATCATGCTTGGAATAGGTAGAGTGATAGGAGAAACAATGGCTGTTATGATGATAACAGGGAATGCTGCCCATATGCCACAGTCAATTTTTGACCCAATAAGAACAATGACTTCCACAATAGCTGCAGAAATGGGTGAAACTGTACGTGGTGGTATGCATTACAAGTCTTTATTTGCAATAGGACTAGTGCTTTTTTTAATTACTTTTATAGTAAATTTTATAGCAGATTTATTTTTAGGTAAAAATAAAAATTTATGATAAAACTTAATCCTAAATTGTCTCAAAAACTTTCATATACAGTTCTTTTTATGGCAACAATGCTAGCTATTATTCCAGTTTTGGTAATTATATTTTTGATTGTAAAAAATGGGGCTTCTTCTATAAGTTGGGAATTTTTAACTTCTATGCCAAGAAACGGTATGCGTGCTGGCGGTATACTTCCTGCAATAGTAGGTACTTTTTCTATAGTTCTATGTGCAATAATTATTACTCTTCCCATAGGTGTTTGTGCTGCAATTTATTTGAACGAATATGCAAAAGATAATCTTCTTACTAGGATAATCAAACTTGCAATTGTAAATTTAGCAGGAGTACCTTCTGTGGTTTATGGTCTTTTTGGGCTTGGAATTTTTGTTATGTTTTTAAAACTGGGGGTTTCTATTATAGCTGGAGCTTTAACTTTATCTATAATGGAGCTTCCTGTTATTATAACTACTGCTAGAGGTGCTTTAAATAGTGTGCCTCAATCTTTTAGAGAAGCAAGTTTATCTTTAGGTGTGAGTCGTTGGCAGACTATTAGATATGTTGTACTTCCTAATGCACTCCCTGGGATTTTAACAGGAGCAATTCTTAGCATTGCAAGGATTTCTGGGGAAACTGCACCTATACTTTTTACTGCAGCAGTTTTTTATGCACCTAATCTGCCAAGCTCAATATTTGACCAAGTAATGACTTTGCCTTACCATTTGTATATTGTTTCAACACAAATACCTAATATGCCAAAAAATATTATATATGGTACGGCTTTAGTTTTAATGATGATGGTTTTAACTATGAGTTTTGTTGCAATTTTTGCACGAGTTTATTTTAGGAAACATAGAAAATGGTAGATAAAATTCAAGTAAAAAATTTAAGTTGTTATTATAACAAAAAGTGCGTTTTGGACTCTTTGACCATTAACGTTGTAAAAAATGAAATTTTGAGTGTAATAGGACCTGCAAATAGCGGTAAAACGACATTTTTAAGAACTTTAAACAGGATGAGTGATTTGGAGGTGTCATTTAAAAGAACAGGTGACATCTTTCTTAACGAAGAAAATATCTTTTATATGAATATGGAATTTTTAAGAAAGCGAGTGAGTATGCTTTTTGCTATGCCTATTCCTCTTCCTATGAGTATATATAACAATATTATATATGCTCCTAAAAGACTTGAATTAGTTAATAAAAAGCCTGATATGGATATTCTTGTAGAACAATCTTTAAAAGATGCGTCGTTATGGAATGATGTTAAAGACAGATTGCATACATCAGCTATGAAAATGTCTGGAGGACAACAGCAAAGGCTTTGTATAGCAAGGATTCTTGCTATTAATCCCGAAGTTATTCTTTTTGATGAGCCTTGCTCTGGTTTAGATCCTATATCTACCGCAAAAGTTGAAGAGTCTATGTTAGAATTGAAACGGAAGTATACTATATTGCTTGTAACAAATAATGTAAAGCAGGCTTCTCGTGTTAGTGACAGGGCTGCTTTTTTTCTTATGGGCAAACTTATAGAAGTTGATAAGACAGAAAAATTATTTATTTCACCAAAAGAAAAACAAACGGAAGATTATATAACAGGAAGATTTGGCTAATGTCAAAAATTGAAATAAGAAGTTTTAATCTTTATTACGGTAATTTTCATGCTCTTAAAGATATAAGTATATCTATAGAAGAAAAGAGAATTACAGCTATAATAGGTCCGTCTGGTTGTGGAAAATCTACGTTGTTGAGGTCTATAAATAGAATTAATGATACAATAGAAGGAGTAAAAACAGTAGGGGAAATAAATATAGAAGGTATAAATATTTACAACGATAATATTGATGTTGATTTTTTGCGTAGAAATGTTGGTATGGTTTTTCAGAGACCCAACCCATTTCCAATTTCAATTTATGAAAACGTTGCTTTTGGTTTAAGGGTTAACAGAATTGCATCAAGTAAAGAAATTATTGATGAAACAGTTGAAAAGAGTTTAAAGTCTGTTTTGTTGTGGGATAACATGAAAGATAAGCTGCATAAATCAGCGCTTACTTTAACGTTAGAACAGCAACAGAGGCTTTGTATAGCAAGGGTCATTGCTGTTGCTCCTCATATTATTTTGTTAGATGAGCCTTGTTCTTCTTTAGATCCTGTTGCTACAAGGAAAATAGAAGAATTGATGATACAATTGAAAGATGACTATACGATTGTAATAGTTACTCATAACATGCAACAGGCTGCTAGGGTTTCTCAAGATACAACGTTTATGCTTTTAGGTAATCTTATAGAATTTAGTAAAACTGACGAAATTTTTACAAACCCGTCTAAAAAAGAAACAGATGATTATGTGAGTGGTAGATTTGGATAATTTGGCAGTTGAATTAAAAATGTCTTAGTTTAGGAGATATTTATGCGTCATTTTGATATTGAAATGAACGATTTGCAAAATTGTCTTCTTGATATGGCTAGTCTTGTTCAAGAGATGATTAGGGCTGCTACTGGAGAACTTTCAGGAGAAAACTCAAAACAAGTAGAAAAGGTGTATTCTTTAGAAAAAAAAGTTAATATACAAGAAATAGTTATAGATGATAAATGTTTAAAACTTATAGCATTAAACCAACCAGCTGGTACTGATCTAAGGTTTATTACTTCTGCTATGAGAATTAATAGCGATCTCGAGAGAATGGGTGATGAAGCTGTAAGTATTAGCAGAATGGCTAAAGATTTAATAAGATATAAAGAATTGAGGCCTTTTGATGATGATATTTCAAAGATGGTGTTATCTGTTGAGAATATGGTTGTAGAATCTATTAAAGCATTTAACACAAGTGATACTGATCTTGCTCTTTTAGTACTTAAGAAAGATGATGAAGTCGATAAATTAAGAGATAAAGTTATTGGCGATATTAAAAATATAATGGTAAGTTCTTCAAGTCCTGAGGTTATTCAAAAAGCTGTAGATTTAATTTTTGTTGCAAAAAGCATCGAAAGAATTGGTGACCATGCTACAAATATTTGTGAAGACATTATTTTTATGGTACATGGTAAGGATATACGCCATCCTAAAACAAATAGTTAAAATAAATAATGACATTGGAGTAAACGATGAGTCATTTTAAAGTAATAATATGTTTATCGTTGGTGTTTGTTTTATTTGTTTCTTGTGGAAAAAGTGTTATGAGTTCTGAAGTTGATATTACTGTTTGGCATTGGATGCCTGAGAAACAAAAAACTTTTGAAAATCTTGCAAAAAAATATTTACAGGAAACTGGCATAAGAGTAGTTTTTAAAAAATATTATCCAAAAGATGTTTACAGAAACAAAGTACTAATAGCTCAAACTTCTAACGAGCTTCCAGAAATTTTTAATCCTTTAGCAGGGAAAATAGAAGTTGCTTCATTCATACAAGAGGGTGTTATTGCTAACCTTTCTAAAGATTTAAATGAAGGTTCGTGGAGAGAAATATTTTTTTCAGAAGCATTATTAAAAGATTATTATGAAAGTAAAAATGAATGGAATATAGAACCTGGGATTTATAGTGTTCCATTAGATATGCAATCGTTGGTGATTTTTTACAACAAAGACTTATTCGTTAAAGCAGGTCTTAACCCCCAAAAACATCCTGCTACCTGGCAAGAATTTATTGAGATTGGAAAAAAATTAAATAAAGCAAACATAAAGCCTTTTGTTAGCGGGTTTGCTCAAGGTTGGTTTATTGGATCTTTTGCTAAATTTTATGAAATGTCTATTTTGGGTGAAAATGGTGTTTTACAAACAATAAACGGTAATTTGCCATATACAAATGAAAAATGGATTACTATATTTAATATTTTTAAAGATATGCAAAATAATAATTTTTTTGCGCCAAGTATAATGAACATGACTAACAATGAAGCAGAAAAAGAGTTCTCTTTAGGAAAAGTTGCAATGATATTTGGCGGTTCGTGGGCATTACCTATCTATGTAGAAGATAAAGAGAAAATTAACTTAGGTGTTTTTTTGCCGCCGCCAGTTTCTAAAGAAGTTGATGTTAAAAGTTTTATTGATGGAAGGACATATTTTTATGTAAACCAAACTAGTGATAATAAACAAAAAGCTATAGATTTTTTAAAATGGTTAACCCAGCAACCACAGCAAATTTTACTTGCTCAAGAAACGTTAAGTATTCCTGCAAATAAAAAAATAAATAAAGGATTACCTAAAATATTAAATGTTTTTTATGAGAATATGAAAGGTGCTTATCCTTCTTTAGCAAAGCAAGAAAGTTGGCAAGTGACTAATTGTTTTAATACAAATTTACAAGCTATTGTAGTTGGTGTGAAGTCTCCTATTGAAGCTGCTAGAGATGTGCAAGTAGAAAAGGAAAAACAATTAAGAAATTGAAAGGGAAATTATTTTTTTATGTCTGATAAAATCATAATTTTTGATTTAGGTAATGTTATATTTAAATTTGATTTATTTAAGTTTATTAAAGCTTATGTAAAAAAAATTCCTAATTATAAGGTATCAAACTTTAATATGTTAGATTCTGTTTATTTGGAACTTGCTTACTCATATGAGAAAGGAGACATGTCTTCTTTAGATTTTTATGATATACTTGCAAAAAAAACACATTATACCGGCACATATAATGAATTTAGAGTTTTGTGGAACAATATATTTGAGCTTATTCCTGAAACAGTGGACGTAATATCTACTTTATCTGGTAAATATTGTTTGGGAATACTTTCAAATACTAATGAACTTCATTTTAATTTTTTAAAAGAACGCTATCCTCTAGTTTTTTCTTTATTTGATCAAATTTTTCTTTCCTATGAAATTCACATGCGCAAACCAGAACACGAAATATTTAAACATGTAATAAAACATTATAATGTTTATCCATCAAGGATATTTTTTTCAGATGACTTAGAAAATAATGTTTTTGCAGCGCAAGAAAATGGTATAAAAGCATATGTCTATACAAATACGGTAGAACTTATAAAGCAACTTAAGCAGGAACAAATTAAAATATGATAGATTTTGGTATAACATTAAAAAAGCAAAGTGACCTTGAAAAAAAGTTTGCAAAATATAACATTAAAGAGTCTGACATTGAAGAAAAGTTTATAAGGTCTTCTGGTAAAGGTGGACAGAAGGTAAATAAAGTTTCAACAGCTGTTTATTTAAAACATGTCCCGTCTGGAGTAGAAGTAAAATGTTCTAAAGAAAGATCACAAAGAATAAATAGATTTTTTGCAAGACGTTTGTTAGTTGAAAAAGTAGAGGAACAAATTTTAGGTATTATCTCTTCTAAGCGTAAAGAAATAGAAAAAATACGTCAACAAAAAAGAAAACGCTATAAACGAGCAAAAGAAAAAATTTTGCTATCTAAAAAGAGAATTTCTATCAAAAAAAAGACAAGAGAAAAAATAATTTATTAAAAAGTATGAACAATACTAATTTACATTATGTAGGCCATAGAAAAAGATTGAAAGATAAATTTTGTTTAAATGGGTTACATGGTTTGGCAGATTACGAAGTCTTAGAACTAATTTTGACGTATGTTATTATAAGAAAAGATGTAAAAGTTTTAGCTAAAGAGCTGATCTGTAGTTTTGGAAGTTTGAAGCAAGTTGTTGATGCAAATGTTGAGGATTTAAAAAAGATTAAAGGAGTTTCTGAAAATGTTGCCATCTTTATATTATTTTTAAAAAGGTTTGCTTCTTTGTATTGTTCCTTAGATATAAAAGAGAAAAATGTTTTAAGTTCTCCAAAAAAAGTGTATAGTTATTTAATGTCAACCATAGGTACAGAGCAAGTTGAAAAAATCTATATTTTAAATTTAAATTCTAAAAATGAAATTTTATCTTGTTTAGAAATAGAAAGTGGAACTGTAAATAAAACTTATTTAAACACTAGAAAGATTGCAGAAATTGCTTTAAAACATAATGCAGTATCTGTTATAATAGCACATAATCATCCTTCGGGGATTCTTGCTCCATCTAAAAATGACATAGATTCTACTTGCAGCATAAAAAGATCTTTAGGGATTATAGATGTTTTTTTAGTAGACCATATAGTAGTTACAAACAATAAGTATTTCAGCTTTAAAGAGCATAATTTGTTGTGAATTTAGTTTAACTTATTTATATGTATAGCGTTAATATAAAATATGCGAGAGGTTTGTTATGACAAATAAATTAGCAAAATGGAATAAAGAAGCAGAGGAATTTTTTGAAAAGGCAGAAGATAAAAGTGTAGTTTTGGATTTAGTAATATCCTATGCATGTGCGAGCCAAACAGGAGAAGGATTTGAAGAGTTAGTTAATACAATAAATAGTGAAAGTATTAAGAGAAAAGTAAAGAAGGTTGTTATAACAGATACGTCTTATCTTTATAGACACCCTATTCC
>JAISBM010000007.1 GCA_031266185.1 Endomicrobium sp.
CCGAGGGTAGATATAAGGGAAGGAGGATGGTCAGGAGAGTTAGGGGTAAGGGGAGATATAGGGAGTTTTGGGATAGATTGTAGTGTGATGAAGTATGGGGGGAGGGAAGAAGGGGTAGAGGGGAAGGTGAGAGTGGGATATAGTTTTGGTAGGGTTACAAAAGGCTAAGAGGGTCTAAGTATTTTTGTAGGGTAAGTATTAAATAGTTGAGAAAGGGAAGAGGCATGGCAGGGAGAATAAGGGGGGGGGTGGTATAAAAATAAAGGATTATAATGTTTACATGAGAGAAGTTCCTTAAATAAAGATATTGTTTCAATTACAAATTCAGATTAATTTAATATACAATATTATCAATGGTTAAATGTTTATACGTGTTTATTTATATTTTATTATGCTATAATACATGTTGATTTAAAAATTTATATAAGAATACAATTTTGTTGTGACTGTAATTTTTGATTGTTTTAGATGTGCTATTTGTAAAGGATGTGATATGGGGTAAAACAATGAAAAGTATTATTGCAAACAACACTATAGTTTCTGTTTTTATAGCAATTTCTTTGCTATTAAACATTTTGTTTACCTCTTTCCTTTCAAATGTTGACACTTGTTTACTTTGTCAAAAAAAAGAAATTTTCCAATTTAAAAGTCATCTATGCACAATTTATGGTGCTATAAGTATTCCAATAAAATTGGCAAGTGAAATATTAAGACGTAATATAAATATAGGAAATAATTTAAAAGCTTTGGCGCATAATGCCAACTCTGTTCGTTGTATAATCAAAAAAGGTAAAACAAACAATGCTAGTCAAAAAGATATGTTTTTGGACGTTTTTTTAAATTCTTTTATTGGTTTTAAATCCAAAATTTTTAAGAATCATCCAAATTATAAGTATAAGTATAAGTGTAATATAACTAGATTGTTTAACATTTCTAAAGTAAACTACGAGTTTAAACTTATACTAATTTTTTTAATTATGATGTTGTCTCTTCCAAGAGGAGTCCCTATATTTATAAAAATTATCAATAAAAGTATACCTATCTACCAACTTTATTTTGATAAAGTTGGTTTTATTATTTATTTACCACTATTTACGATTACTTATAATAATTATATTAATAAATATTAAATAATACGGAGGGCCTTCATGCACTGTTTTGTTGAGTGTACATTAAATGGTTTAAGTGTATTGTTTAAAAGGTTTTTAAACTTTATTTTAAGTTGTAAGCAGTGGTACTATGAGCTAAATCCTGTAAAAATAGTTTCTATCATATTAATAAACTGTCTACTACTTACATTCGTGTATGGTCAGTCTATTGCTCAAGTAACACAAAATATAAAAGCTACAGAGCAGTTTAAACAGATATTTAATGATTTTACACTTCCATATTCGTATGGGAAGATTACATCAGCAAATTATGCTGGAAGTGATACTGTTATTATAAATATACAAGATTTGCATTTACACCCTGAAGCTCAAAAAAATATAAGTAATATTATATCGACTTTTGATAAAGAGTTTGGATTACAAAATATATATTTAGAAGGTGCATATGGACAAGTAGATACTTCTTGGCTTGCTAATATAAAAGACAAAGATAAAAAAGAGGAAACAATAAATTCAATTTTTGCAACAGGTGCTTTAACTGGTGCAGAATACTATTCTGCTATGTCAAATAAGCCGACGATAATTAAAGGACTAGAAAGTCAAGTGCCTTATTTAAACAATTTAAAAAGGTTTGGGGACATTTTATATGCTCAGGGTGAAATTACAAAAGTTTTTAATAGCATGGAAAGTAATGTTAGATATCTTAAATCTTTGTATTTTAATAGAAGGCAAAATAAAATAGAAGAATTGTCAAAAAGATACATATCTGGCAATCTAGAAGCTAAAAAATATTTTATCTTGTTAAACAAGTATGCTGACAGTTTAGGTGTTGATTTAAACAAGTATGAGAATATAAGTTTATATATAGAACTTTTAAGTTTAGGCAGGCAAATAGATTATGAGAGATCTACAAAAGAATTGCAATTGTTGATATTAAAGTTAAAAGAATTGTTGCCTTATGGTGCCTATAAGATGATATTGGACTCAACGTCAGATTTTAGTGATATTGATAGGTTGTATACATACCTGGTTAGGTTGTCTAGGAAAAATAATATAGATTTGTCGGTAAATTTTCCTGAACTTAACAAGTTCTTTAATTATATAGAGTTAAGCGAAAAAACAAATCCGATGGACATGTTAAAAGAAGAGCAGAGACTAAAAGAAGAACTAAATATAGCGTTTGCCTATGACACTGGAGAAAAAGAAATAGCTTTTCTGTCTGGATTTATGCCATATCTTAAGGATTATCTATCTAGTAAAATAACCTCTGACGACTATAATTATTATGAAAATAATATAAAGAAATTTAAAAGATTATGGACCAAATATATAGACAACCAAAAGTTAAAAAGTTTAAGTAAATATGAGAATACAGCAGAAACGTTCTATAAAATAAATTTAGATAGAAATAATTATTTTATTGAAAATATAGACATTATAAAAGATTCAAGCAAAATACCTAAAGACTTTACACAAGATCTGCCTGAAGCAGATAAAGTAATACAATCTTTAAAAGAAGCAAAAAATGTATCTATGGTAATAACAGGTGGATTCCACACGCAAGGCGTTTGTGAATTACTTAAAGAACAAGGTATATCATATGTGGTAATAACGCCTAATGTAAGCGGAGAAGTAAAGTTAGCTGAAGACGTGTATTATGCGTTAGCAAAAGAGCAAAGTAAAGTACTTTTTCAAGCGCTTGCTACATTAAATTTAACACAAGTTCAAGAAGAGTTAAAGCCTGTTATGCTTACAGAAGTGCTAACTCAAAAAAGGTACACAGTTGAAGCAATAAACGAAGCTTTAAAAACGGTTTTAGCACAAGGCGAGACAGCTCAATTGACAGGTAGTTTAAACAATTTAGATACTTTAGAGTTAAAAATTTCAAGAAACGGTCAAACGACCACATACAATTATAAAGATTCAGGATTTGAAGTTAAACCTGTTAGCGCATCTGCTCAAACGCAAGAAGAAGCTCAAGTCCAAGGTAGCCAGAAGTCTAGAAGCAGCATATGGTCTTCAGTTAAAAGTTTTATAGCTATAAGTGCTGTATCTGCAGCAATTGTAGCTGGGTCAAGTGTGGCAATAGGTCTTGCAGTTGTAACAGGATTTCTTTGGTTTTTAGCTCCACTTATATTTTTTGGTCTTTTATTTATAGGGAATATGCTTTTTATGGGATATGAGCTATACCAAGATTCTTTTTTAGCAAAAGAAGACTCTACTCCTAGTGATGTGCCAGAAGGTATGACAGATGTTTATATGTTTAAGAAATTGCTTCAATCATTACCTCAAGATGTAGCAAAAGAGTTTGCTGCAGCAGCTTTGCAAATGCCTTTGGATTCTGTTGATAGTTTATTGTACGGATATGCTAGTGATTTAGCTAAAATACTTCAAGATTTAAATTTGACTGATGTTGGCGCTGCCATGGAAACTGGCAACGCAGGTATAAAAATAAATTATGCAATGATTAGGTCAAAGTTTTTTGACAAGTCTGGCAAAAACATAGTGAATCAGCCAATGTTAGAAGTTTTTGTTAAACATGAGTTAAGGCATGAGTCTTTTAGAACATCTACAGGATTTTTTGGGAAATTTGTTCATTCAAGACCTTGGCTGGAAGAACTTATAGTTTCTGCAGGGGATTTGTTCACTGCTATTGGTAATTTTTTTAGGAATTTATTTGGTAGTGCGCAATTAAAACAACTGACAGAAATAAATTTAAATTCATATACTGATATAGAACAATTGTTGACACTTCTCCTAGGACGTGACAGTAGAGAAATATCTCAGAGAATACAGACTTTTTGTATGTTAAACCCAAATGTAAATCTTACAGGAGAAGTTTTTACAAATTTGGGATTTAGTAAAGAAGATGCTAAAGTTCTTGCAGGTGTAAAATTTAATTTAAATGTTAATGCTCAAAACTTGAATTTTGAAGATATGTTATCTTCAAGCCAACCACTAGAGCTTGTAAAACAACTTATAAACACAGGTAATCCTGATGCCGTTGTTGTAGCAAGAGCAATGGAATTGTTAGGCTACACTTCAGCTGATACTTTTGAAGGATTTAAAAATATAGCAAGAAGTGCAGTTGGTGATACTTCTGCTGCAAAATTTAAAGAATTAAAAGAAACTTTAATTCAGGAAGTAAACAATAATGTAGTAGCAGAAATAATAAGAAATGAACAAACCCTATCTGAAGCATTTTCAAAAGGGTTCTTTACGCCGCAACTTATAGCATTGCAGAATATGCTAGCTTCGCAAGACATAAATGAAAATGACGTAAAAACTACCATTGGAAATTTTTATATAGCTAATAATCAAACAATTATTTCCTTTCAGGGGCTGTATGAAAGTTTAGTAAGACAAAAACTTTCAGATAAGTTATATACTTCACTAGAAAATATATTACCTCAAGAATTTAAAACGCAACAAACTAAAAATGTTTTGTTTGACACTGTAGTCACACATTTATCTGTTAATTTAGGCAATTTGACAGAAGCTGTAGCCAATGCTAAAGAGCTATTACTTAAACAAGTTATAGATAAGAATCAAAATGAATTAGATTTGTTAAGTGTGTATGTTGCGAAACAGAAACAAAATGTTACTGAAACAGAAAAAAACAATTTAGCTGTTTTAGACAGGGATATAAATAATGCATTAAGAGAATATTCATTTGGTGTTGTAGGTCAATCACAATACAATCAACAAGCATTAGAGTTTGTAAACATTATAAAAGATGCTTTTATAACAGAAAATAGCTGGGAACAGTTAAAAAGTAAAGAGACTAGAGATAAGCTTGTTAATTTTCTTAAGCAATATTACGATGCAAGAATTGTAGAATCAAATATTAGGTTTTTTGAATCTATAACAAGTAAAAATGAGGCTTCAGGTACTTTAAGTAGGTTGCTTGCTACTTTGGTTAAAAACAGGCGTATATACAATGACGTCAACTTACAAAAGGCTCTTGCAGATATATTCCCTCTTTCTATGCACTATTCACACAATACAATACTAAATGGTCAGTCGCTAATTTTGCAGGATTCTATTGATCAAGAGGGTTTAGTTTCTGATATAAAAACATATATGCTTATTTTAGCGGATCTAAATAGCTTTTCTACAGAAGACAGTCCTGAAAAACAAAAGGCACAATCTTTAATCTCAAATTATGGTAAATATGCTTTATCGGTTTTAGATTATCCTATAAATAATGGATCTGTTGCTTTTAAAAATGGCTCAACACTTAAAGATATACGCACCTCTGTGTTTAATATTGTCAAAGATTTAGGTGTAGATGTATCTAATATTGAGCATCCACAAGATCGCTTGTTTGCTCAACAACTACAATTAACTCAAGCAGAACAAGAAAGGTTGTTGACGAACTTACCTGTAGAAATAGAAAATTTAGAAAAACAAACAAGAGAGACTAAAAATGATAAGCAATTATTAAAGAATTTGATCGATTCGCAAGGTAAATTAGATGACGCCATCTTTGCAGGAGAGAATGTATCTGCAAGTGCAAGGCGGATGGTAAGTACTATAAGAAACATTATGCAAACTGTTATTGATAAGGGGGATTTTAATCTGGATGATGTTGAACATCTAAAAGATCTTGCTCAACAATGCAAAGCTAATATTCTTGCAAATAATTCTGACCATGACTTAAATCTAGGCATGTATGATGCTATGGTAATCATGCCTTTGGATGTTTTGATTCAACAGAAGTCTGCAAATGTTTTAGATATTAAGAGTGGAATGTCTATATTATCTGCTGCTGTTGACGGTTTGTTAAGATTGCAAGCTAATTTTAAAGCTGTAAGTTTTGAGCGTTTTTTAAAAGATGAAAATGATACTACTATAAATTTTGCTTTAAAAGAGGGAGAGGTTTCTAATTTATATCTAGCTTTAACATTTTCCAGATTTGCTACAGTTTTAAATGATTTGGGTTCAGCATACCAAACGCTTACAACAGATTTGGAAACAGCTGTTACAAGCAGACAACAAACTGCAATAATTTTAGAGAGATTACGTTATTGGTTGCCCGCTGGCAGTGCAGCAAAAGAATTTGCAAGGATTGGTTTAGTTAATACTGTTAATGATACTATTTCAAAATTTCAAGAAGTTTTGTCAAATGGGAAAGATTCCTCGCCGAGAATCACTTTAGCAAATCTTAATACTTTAAAATCTTTACAGCTAGCTCAAAGTGATTATCAGCAAGCAATTTCGCAAATAGGGCAACCTTCAGCATACACAATCCCAGAAGAGCGCGTTACTGAGGCTACATCAGTTACTATGCAAACAGACTCACAAGGAGCAACTCAACAAACTCAAGACTTATCGCAATCAAAGCCGCAAACAAGAGAAGAACAAACTATAACTCAAGAAGAGCAAGCATCTCAAAAAGAACCTAAAGAAACAACTCAAGAAATAAAGATTGAAGAAAAAGAAGTACAACAAATTCAAGAATTATCTGACCAAGAGCTAAAAGATACTGATGATTTAAAACAGATGTTAACAAGAGAGAAAATAGACCCTGCAACTCAAGATAAAATTCTTTTTGAAATAGCAAAGCAAAGAATGACTCATGATAATGATTATGAAAGCGGGTCACAAGCAATAGAAGACTATCTTCTTAAAGAATATAAATTCTCACAAAAGTTAGCTAGGCAGATATCAAAAACTAAACTTTCAGTGCCTAAGTTTGATGATATATTTAGTTCAGTGAATTTGCAGAATCTGCAATTCTTTCAATTGTTAAGTGAGAAGCTGGTAGGTACTATGTATCCTGAAGCTATGCAAACAGGGGACATGATAAATTTTTTATTGAAAAATAATGTTTTAAATTCACAAGAATTGCAAGATTTTATAAGATCTGTTACAGGTGAAAACGATGTTGAAAAATTTGAAGATATTAAGTTGAAATTAGAAAAAGAAATATTTAAAACAGCAGTAAAACAGTTTAGTAGTGGAACTATAAGAGAAGGTATTTTGGGACAAGTTCCCCCTACTACATCTAGATTGTTGGGGTTGTGGGAATTTGCAAACAAATTAAATACTGAAGTTTTTGATGAAGATAGCATTAAATTTTTAAAAAGTGTATTAAATACTGATTTTTATTTTGGTAAAGAGGTTGTAGAATTTTGCAATGTAAAATTCCCAAGTCTTTTTATAAATAGTTTATTTGTAAATGATATAGACAGTATGTTAAAGCCAGAAGATAAGCAAAAGGTTGCTGCTTCTTTAAAACAGAATAAAGAATCTCTTTTTGATGCGCAGCCGACCCCATATTATTTAGCAGCCAAAAAGTTTGATCCTGATTTTGCAAAAACAATATTAGATGAGCGTATAGCAAAAGAATTAAATCGAAACGTAAATTTTTTTAATATACTTCATGGCATTCTTAGCGATTCTCCTTATTTAAAAGGGATCCTATCTTCGGTAGGGGCGACATTTTTTGCAGGAAATCGTATTCGCGTCCATCTCGACAAAAATGTTGAATTTTTAAATAGTTTGCTAGACACAAACTTATACTTTGGAAAAGGGCTCGTAGAATTTATTAATCATAGTAATCCATCGTACTTTACGAATCCAGATTTTTTAAAGATAGCAAAAAAGATATTAAAACAAGAAGAATTAGATCGAATTGCTAGTTATATTATTAAACAGAAGGAAAATAAGATTAACAGAAACATATCTGATTCTGAGGGAAATGCAATTGGAGTTCTTGCAAGTTCAGAATTTATAAGAACAAATTTCCCACAAGCAATCGAGTATTATGAGATCTTTCGTGTAGCAAACGATAATAAAAAGTTGTTGGATTATTTGCAAGACCAAGCTCAAGAGGTGCGTTATAGGCTTTACGCTTTTGCACAGTTAAAATCTAGAGGAGTACAAGATGTTGATGGTGTTAATGTAGACACAGTAGCAATGGCTTTAAAAAATGACATTGAAGAGATGCTACAAGCAAAAAGTTTAAAGCATACGGAATCATATTTTGATTTGAGAGCCTTAATAACTGGAATTAATTTAATAGCAAGTGAGAAAGTAATACAAGAAGTGGAACAAGCAGGATTTAAAGATAAGGCAGATAAAATAAAAAAAGATGAACAGAGTATGTATCAACAAATATTACATGCTGATTTTATTGAGGGTGAGAGTTTTAACGCTGATTCTTCTTTAACTTTTGTAAGAAACTTGGAAGGAATTCAGGATTTTGGCAAAGATCCATATGATGCTTATTATACGGTAATAGCACATGAGCTAGGGCATAGATATTTGCGGAGTTTAGGGTTTGACGTTGATACGAAGGCAGGAGATATGTTTCATGAGCAGTTTGCAGATTCAGTTGCAGGGGTATTTAATTCGTTTTTATTTCAAAAAGACATATCAGAATTATCGATGATTACGAGCAAATCTAAGGGATTTAAAGTATTTGTAGTTAAACAAACAGAAGAGGCGGATAGTCAGGAAGTACAGGCAAAAAGAAGAGAAGCGTCATCGCAAGAAGAGCACTCTGCAGCAAGAGGGTTGATGAATTCAATCAAAGCAGCATTAGGCGCAATGGGAAAACAGTTTAATTTTAGAGCATTGCTGAAAGCATCTATTGTGTTAGCTATTGCAGGTACTCAAGCATTGTTTGGAGTTGGACAACAAGCTGATGTTGGAAAAGAAGTGATATTGGGTGTGTCAAGGGCGATGGTAGAAGTTGATCCTAATTTTGATAGAGGAGAATTCCTACACCAATTTATAAAAGAGGAAGGAGTTGGTTTTAAAAACTTAGAAGAGGAACAAAAAGTTTTTGGTACAGATGTAAAAGGGCAACAAGATTTGTACGATTATCTTGTAGCAAAACATAAAAGTGAAAAAGAACCAGCACTCACAGGGAATGATTTGTATGATGACGAATTGCGATTTATAGAGAAATATAATAGTGAGCATATTCGAGAAAGAGAACCTGTAGTAGAAAAAGCTCAACAAAAGGCAACAACACAGGAAACAGTACAAGAGGAGATCAAACCAGAACAGGCCAAGCAAACTATAAAAGAACATAAAGTTAAAGAAGTAAAGCCTATTGAAGATCAAACTGAGAAAGTAAGACTGTTAGTGGGTTTAGGTGGAGCAAGTATAGATTTTGCAAAGATGTTGGGCATTAATGGAACTGACGATGAAATAACAAATATATTAAAAAATGCTCGGGAAACAAGTTTTGTTGGAGATGCACCAAAAATTAATGAAATATTTAAGGAAGGCACATCCATAGAAGGGTTAATTAAAAACTTGCTGGGTACGAATTATGAAGATGCCATTACTATAGCATTAGCACTTAAAGATTTAAATTTAACTGATAAAGAGTTTGAAAATATTTTAAGTGAAGCTAAGAAAGAAGCAAGCCATGATTATGGTATTTTTGAGCATTTGAAATACAGTTTAATTGAAAAAGTTGAATCAGATTTAGTAGATAAAATAAGTCAAGAAAATGAGTTAGATCCCCTGCTTGCTTTTTCGTTTCCATCTCTCAATATATTGCAATTGAAAAACATGTTAAGGCTCAGAATAGTTGATGAACAAGAAGTTAAAAATTTAGCGGGATCTTTTAAAGAAGGAAAATTTTTTGAAGAGTTACTTAAAACAGTTAGCCAAAAAGTGATTGCTTCAGAACAGGCAAAAATGTCTGAAGTTTTATCGCAAGAAGATATTAATACTGCAAATAATTTTATAGAACGTTATGTTACTAACCACTTAGGGCTTAATAATGAAAATCCAAATAATGTTGCAAAAGCTATGTATGGGATAATGATATTATCTGATCTGTACGACAATTATGAATCAAAAAAAAATCAACTGACAGAAGAAATGCTAAGAAAGACTTTAAGCGATTATTTCCCTAATTTAATTAGAAAAGAGGAAGTGAATAGTTTTTTTGAAGGTGTTGGCTTACAAGAATCGATTAAAAAAGCCACGGATTATCTTTTAAGCAACATTAATTGTTTTGAAATATTTGAGGTTGATTTACTGCAAAATAGAATATCTTTAAATCAAAAACAGATACTTTTAACAAGTGATAAAACGAAACTTTCTGACAAAAAGGCTATATTAGGAAGATATGAGGAAATGTTAAAAGAAAGATATAAAAAAGTTACTAATAAAAAAACATTCAATACGTTAAATGATATATTAAAAGACCAATTACCCTCCTCGCTATCGATAAAATTTAAATTGCATATGTCTGCAATAGATATTATGATAGCGCAGAACGACATAGCTAAAGTAACAGATCCTAAAGACGATTACACTTCCTTGGATGGTAAGTTGCAAAGAGATGAAGATTTACTGCGATATTTAACTAATTTTTCAGAAAAATCAAGGGGACTTTTATCAGAAGAGGAGTTAGATGAAGTCAATCAGAAAATCCGTGTTCTTTCTAATGACTTAATAGCTCTGCGTGCTCAGATGGTAGTGGCTTCAAGTGATGCTGAGCAACAAAAAGAATCTGAAAAATTATTTTTGGGCACTGAAGGGCCAATACAAGATTTTATAAAAGCTTTGTCAATTAAAGAATCATTAAATATTGGAGTTAACGATCCAACATATGTTGAGATAGAAAATTTTAACAAAACACCAATTGCTGCTATGAAATCTATGGTGGCCTCGTTTGAAACTAGTGTTTCAGAAACTAACAAAAGTAAATTTAAAGAAATGACAGATAAGATGTCTTATGACAAAATTTCAATGGGATTTATTGATATGTTAGCTTTTGTCGTTAATGATATTACTCAAAATGCTAATGGAGATATTTCAAAATTAAAAATAGCAGTACTTATAGGTACCATTTTTAACAGGTATGATATTGGTGGGTCTGCTTATAGTGAACAAATTTATTGTTTAATTGAATCTCTAAATGCTTTGACAAATGCAATGACTTTTGCAGAACCTCAGCGTGTGGAACTTGAGAAAAAATTACAAGAATTGTTTGTAATGGGTTTTTCTTGTTCGAGTATAAATATCGTGGGACGAAGTGAGAGTTCACTTGATCCCAAAAAGTATTTAGATATACTAAATAAAGAAGAAAACATTTTGCGGGATTTAAAAGGCAAATTAGTTGTTAATGATGATATGATTCTAAAAATTGTGCGACAAAAAGATATGCTCATGAAAAATTTCATGAGTTCTATGTCTAGTTTTGATTCTAAAACTCTTCAATACCAAACTTATAAATTTAATGTATATAAAGCGCTAATGTCTAGTTATAACAAGTTTATTGCTAGCATGTCTTCACCTGAATTATTGCAGAGTTTGTCTGTGCGGGATTTGAGTGAAGTTACAGATGGGCAAAGTAAAATCAATAAAATCATAAATAAATTAAACGCTTTTCAAGAAATTTCAAGTGAAGAAGTTACTTATTTGGAATCTATTAAAAATGACGATTTATATCCAGGGGGAAAGTTAGTTGATGCTATTAAGCTTAATTTGCAAGTAGATGCGCAGATGCCAATAGATTTTGTAAGTAAAGTTTTAAAGGAGAATGATTTAAACACCCTCTTTGAGGAATTTAGTAATTATAAGACTGGACTGCTTAATAATCGCCCATTATATAATAGTGAAGATGAAGAACACATCGACTTTAAATATGCAGTTGCAAGAGTAGACAAAATTTTAGCTAATATTTGTCCTGTTAAAGAATTAAAGGATATGTTTGAAGATCATGATTTTGTATATTTTCTTGTTACAAAATATTCACAAGACAAAAATATGTTAATGGAAATTGTAAAAGATGACAAAATAAGTATAGAGCATAGACTATATGCTTATGGATATTTAAAGGCAATGAATATAGACGAATTAGATTCTTATGTTGAAAATGAGGGATTTCTTGATAAAGTTAAAGAAAAATTAGAAAAAAAAGATTTGCAAGTAGGAGATAATTATTTTGATTTAAGAGCTTGTGAAATAGGAATAAATATATTTGTTAGTAATGAGGTTTTTAACAAAATTGTTGATACAGATTATGCTAAGATGGGTGCATTTAAAAGTTTTAGCTTAAAAACTTATAAAACAATAATGGAATCCAATTTTGTTTTAATAGAACTTTTTGAAAGTGAAAATGCACGATCTAGTCTTAGTTTTACATTTGCTGAAAACAAAAAACAAGATGGCTTAGATTTACACGATAGAATGTATGGAAGGATAGCGCATGAGTTGGGACATAGACAACTTAACGGTCTCGGCATATTTAGTACAAAAGATGCTAAATCTTCATCAATGTTTCATGAATTTTTTGCTGATATTGTTGCAGGAACTTTCATGTCTAAAATTTTAATTAGAACTGTTGATCAAATAATAGCAAGTTATTCAAACATAAAACAATCTTATGTAGTTTTTTCAACGGATAGGAAGACAGAAGTAAATGCAGATGAAAGTCATAGAGCAGCAAGAGGATTAATTAATAGCATTAAAAAAGCATTTGAGTTAGCAGGCAAAGTAATGAATTATGAAACTATACTTGAAGTGTCAATCAAAATAGCTGGCCAAGTGAAAAGCGAAGGTTTGTTTGCAGAGCAACAAGAAGAAAATTTGGCTAAAAAGATTATAACTACAGTTGCATTAGCTACAGCTGATCTTGCTGTTAAAAAAGATAAAGGAGAATTTTTATACCAATTTATCAAACAAGAAGGTGCTAAGTTTAAGACTCTGGATGAAGAGAAAGAAATTTTTGGAAATGATGCAAAAGGGCAAGAACTCTTATACTATTACCTTGTAGCAAGACATAATTATGAAAAAAGACCAATAATTTTTGGTAAGGGTTTATATGATGCCGAATCACAATCTATAACAGATTATCAAAGTCATGTAGTACAACAACAAATTGGACAGCCTGTTTTGCAACCCGTATTTGGAAACACAGCAAATCCAGTATATAATGCAAATGAAACAGTAAGTACGTCGTCACAGCATTCTAGAAGTTCTAGTACTTCTACGGATGAAATAATAAAGCTTGCAGAAGAGGTAAATAAATTAAGTGCCTCTAGTAATATGGAAGATTTAGAAGAAGCAATTACTGTTACTGATTCAATAATTGGAAAAATTGAATCGGCAAAGACTGCAGGTTCTATAGATAGTCTAGAAAGTATAAAAAACAGAGAAAAATCAATGGGAGTTTTGGTTAAAGCTTTGGGCACTTTGCTAAAATCACAATCGTTGTCTGAAGCTCAAAGACAAAATATAAAACAAAAGTTGAGTGTAGTGCAACAAGAGCAGATTGACTTAGCTACAATGGAGTGTATAGTTGATCCTAGAAAGACTTTTACGGAAAGTGATTTAACTGAAATGAATAAAAAGTTTGGAGCTTTATTAAAAAATGTAGTAGAAGATGTAGTAGATGAAACAGTAAGTGGAGTTAGTAATACAGATGCTTTAAGTGTGATAAGACAGGTAAATAGCTTTGTTGTAAATCAAAATGATTTATTGGATGCAAATAAATTAAAACTTCTTAAAGATGCTATGAAACAATATTTACTTCTAAACCTTGACACGTTATTTAGCAATATCATATCAGCAGCAGATTTAACTGCTAAAAAAAGTGAGTTTCTAATGTTATTAAATACAGTAGCAATCTTTCAAGCACGCGACGCAAATGGTGATGTAGATAAACTAAAATTTTCTATAGCTATTAGGAAAATGATGATAGCATTAACAGGTGAAGATAATTTTATGCCAATAAGTGAATATTTAGTTTATTTAGCAGACAATTTGGATAAATTGGTAAACGCGTTAGCGGGAGGTAGTATAGATCAAAATAATGCAAAAAATTTGTTAAGTGCGTTATTGCAAAAGGGAATTAATGTAGTAAGTAAACAGTCTGTATTGTGTGGAACAAATAATGATAAAGATGTTTATGTTAGAGCTTCTGATCGACTATTAAAGTATGAAAGATCTTTAGAAAAAATATTAGGTCAATTAAATATTTCAGATAGAGAGCAAGCTCTTAGATATATTAAGCAAAGAAGTACAGTATTGAGACATGAAGCTAAGTTTGCAGGGAATGCAATTTCGAAAAATGTTTATAAAGGAACTCTTTCAGATTTAGATAAATTAATAGCATATACAGCTACACCACAAATATTACAAGAACAGCTTCCGCAAGAGGCAGGATATTTTGATGTAATTAGGGTATCAAATGACGACAAAGCTTTGTTGGATATAATACAAGACACAAGTAAAGATTTACGTTATAGACTTTATGCTTTTGCACAGTTAAAATCTAGAGGAATAAATGAAGTAGACGGTGTTAAGGTAGATAGTTATATCCAGACTTTAACTACTAATATAAAAAAGATGTTACAAGCAAAAGCATTAAGCATATCTGCTTCTTATTTTGATTTAAGAACATTAACTATAGGTATAAATATAGTAGCAAGTACAGAGACAATAAAAGTAGTAGAACAAGCAAACTTATCAGCAGGCAATATTAAAGCAAATGAACAAAAACAATACTCAAATATATTGCAAGCTAATTTTTTACAAAGATTAAAAGAAGAAGATATAAATGCTGACTCCGATATGAATTTTATGCGTTTTGAGACAGGTCATAAGGGGTACAGTGACGAGCATGAATATTTTTATGAATTCATAGCTCATGAATTAGGTCATACTTATCTCAACGCTTTGGGGTTTACTTCAGTTCTTAATACGTTGACTGGACAATATGTAAAAACGCAAGATATAGCAATGGTGCATGAACTTACTGCAGATTTAGTGTCTTCTGTATTTAATTCTTTTTTACTTCAAACAAATGTATTAAATGGTGGGCTAATTAATGGAGTAAGAAAAACATTTAATGTATTTACTAGTAATTACGGCATATTAGAGGGACAAAGAGGAATGAGAGAAGGAGCAACAATTGTACAAGAAGCTCATGGTGCCGCTAGAGGACTATTGAATTCTGTTAGAGCAGCGTTAGGGAAAGTGAGCGTAGTTGTTAATAGTGATGCTATATTTAGACCTTTGCTAAGTGCAGCTATTGCAGTTGCTATAACTGTAAGTCCAGCATTGTTTGGTGAAGGACAACAAAATGTTATAGCTAAAGAGATAGTTGTATCTATTGCAAATAGTATAGCAGAAAGTAACCCTGCTTTTGATAAAGGAGAGTTCTTGTATCAATTTATACAACTTGAAGGAGCTAGTTTTAATAATTTTGAAGAAGAACAAAAAATTTTTGGAAATGATGCTAAAGGGCAAGAAGCTTTAGCACAGTATATAAAAGCAAGACATGCCAAACAAGTAAAATTTTTTACAAGGTGGGGTCCTTTGTATAGAGCTGAAAAGCGATTCTTAGAAAATTATCAAAAAAATACAACACCAAAGGCAGCACCTGCCAGCAATGTGCCAGTACAAGCATTACAGCCTACTTTATGGTATGTAGGAGTAAGTATAGTAACGTTAGGGATTTACTGGTTAGTCAGGTTGTTTTCTTATCTTTTTGGTCCTACGGCAGTTGACAAACTGGTAGAAAGAGCAAATAAACTTGACGCTTTTGCTAAAGACAGCACTACTAAAAATGAAGAATTGTTAAACGCTGCAAATTCAGCAATTGTAGAGCTTGAACATGCCAATCCTACAAACGCTAAAGAAATAGAACGCAAAAGACTGGCGGTTGCTAAAATAGCTGTAGTTTTGAACAAGTTGACAGTGTCCTCATCATTATCTCAAGTTCAAAAAGAAGATTTAAAACAAAAATTAATTGTAGTTAGTGAAGAGAAAATTACTTTAACAAAGATGGTGTTTACTACTACTAATAAAGAAGAAACACAAAATCAGATACAGACTATGTTTAGACAATTGATGGTAGATAGTGTGAATAATTCAATAGATACCTCATTGTTACATAATGTTAGTAGCGGGAATATTGTGGTCCACAATAAGTTAATTGATGTATTTAAAGATACTAATTTATCTAATCAAAATAAGATACTAGAGATTAAAAATATTATGGCGTCTATTACGTCTAGTCCTGTAAGTGCATTTGATAAGTTTTTTAATGATAGTATTATCTCAAAACCAGATCTAAATGAAAAAAGAGCAGGCTTAAGGTCTGTTATATTTGCTGTTGCAAAGATATTATCAAATACAGCAAATGTGGATGCAGATAATTTAATGCTTTCAGTATTACTTAGTAAAATAGCATTTGATATAACTGATGTAAAAAATATGCTGCCGACAACTATAAGCCAAAATGTGGTTACTTTAGCAAATACATTAAATAAATTAGCTTCTGTATATGAATTACAGGGAAA
The DNA here is from genome assembly GCA_031266185.1 of Endomicrobium sp. GTDB lineage: Bacteria > Elusimicrobiota > Endomicrobiia > Endomicrobiales > Endomicrobiaceae > Endomicrobiellum > Endomicrobiellum africanum. The sequence goes on from JAISBM010000007.1 coordinate 16,397, forward strand.
TACTGCCGAACAGAATAATATAAAAAATATGTTAAATACAATGTTGCAACAAGAAATTAGTATAACAGATGGAATGTCTCAAGGTTATGCGGGTTATTCTAGTGATTTATATAAAAATTTTTCTAAAGAATTGCTAGAATCTCGCGGATCTTTAGAAAAAGTATTAGGTCAATTAAATATTTCAGATAGAGAGCAAGCTCTTAGACATATTAAACAAAGAAATTCTGTACTAAGGAATGAAATTGTTTTTGATGCAGAAGTATCAGCGACTAGTGTTTATAAAGGCACTCTAGCAACTCTAGATGAATTGATAGCATATACAGCGCCAGAAAGTTTAATACAAGAACAGTTTCCATATGATGCAGGATATTTTAAAATTCTTAGAATATCGCAAGATGATCAAGCTTTGTTAAATATGATGCAAGACCAAGCTCAAGAGGTGCGTTATAGGCTTTACGCTTTTGCACAGTTAAAATCTAGAGGAGTAAATGAAGTAGACGGTGTTAATATAGATGCAGATATAGAAACTTTAAAAGATGATGTTAAGGCAATGCTGGACGCAAAAAGTTTAAAGCATACGGAATCGTATTTTGATTTAAGAGTGTTGGTAATAGGGATTAATTTAGTAGCAAGTGGGGAAGTAATAAAAGAAGTGGAACAAGCAGGATTTAAAGATAAGGCAGATAAAATAAGAAAAGATGAGCAGAGGATGTACCAAAATGCGTTAAAAGCTAATTTTGTTGCAGGCGATGAGTTTAATGCTGATAGCGATTTGAATTTTGTAAGGAGCTCCAACGGGATAAAATTGTTCGGCACAGATGTATATGAGGCTTATTATATGGTAATAGCTCATGAATTAGGACATAAGTATTTATATAGTTTAGATGTTAGTAGTGAGCAAAAAGCAGTAAGTATGTTTCATGAACAATTTGCAGATTCAGTTTCAGGAGTATTTAATTCATTTTTATTTCAAAATGACATATCAAAGTTATCTATCATTGCCAGTAGCAGCAAGACATTTAAAGTGTTTAGAGTTGACCAAACAGCACAAATACAAAGTCAAGCAGAAATAGAAAGCTTGGCAAAAACAAGAGAAGAATCATCACAGGAACAGCATTCTGCAGCAAGAGGGTTGATGAATTCAATCAAAGCAGCATTAAAAGCAATGGGTAAACAATTTGATTTTAGAGCATTACTAAGAGCATCTATTGTTTTAGCTGTTACTGGCCAGGCATTGTTTGGTGTGGGGCAGCAGATTGAAGTGGCAAGGGAAGTAGTTTTTGGAGTGTCTAGTGCTATGGAAGAAATTGACCCTAAGTTTGATAAAGGGGAATTTATATATCAGTTTATATCCAAAGAAGGAGTTAAATTTAAGAACTTACAAGAAGAGCAAGCGGCTTTTAGAGGCAATAATGAAGCATCATTAGTATTGTATCTTACTGCAAAACAAAGGCATAATAAAACATTATCACAAGAAGAACAAGCATTTTTAACTAATGTTTCTGTGCAGAGTGATTATGGGCAGCAAGAGACAATAGTTCAAACAACACCTCTTAGCGAAGCTGGAGATGTTGTTGCTGCTCCTACTCTAGCTCCTGCCATGCAGGAATCTATTGCCAGTGCTAAATTTACTTCAATTACAGCAGGAATATTAGCATTTTTTAATACTGGCGGTTTTGTAGCTCTTGTTGTGTTACTTTCTTTGAGTATTATTACAGGTTTAGGCGCTGTTATTGCAGCAGCTATAGGGGCATCTGTCCTTGCTATTATAGGCACTATGTCTATAATGTCTTCAATATATGAAAGCAATCAGAGAAAAGTTATAGAAGAATTAGGAAAATCTACTGCAATAGTGTCACCGCAAGAAAGTAGACTAGTTTTTGCTGGGTTGATAAGATCACTACCTAAAGAAACTGCAATTAATCTTGTCCAAGCAACTTTTAATGATGCAATTTTAGCAAACGATTATTTAAATATTGTAGCTGGTACAGATTGGCAAAATGATATTGAAACTAATGAAGCTATTATAAATGCTCTAAATAGTGCTATGGCCACTGATAATAGTGTGGTTATGGAAACTACAGACGCAGGTAAAATACTTTTTTCTCCGTATATTGTAAGGGCATTACTTAATAATCCTACAATGCTTAGAGTTGTTGTAGAGCACGAACTGCACCATTTAGAATACGCAAAATCAACAAGCGGTTTGAGAGGATTTATCCATAGAATTTTTCCTGGGTTAGAAGAATTTATAGTATCCTTTAGAAATGTTTTTAGATGGTTTAGAACAAAATTGCAAGATAGTTGGAGAGAGTTTAGAGGGGTGTCTGTTGTTTGGAGCTTACCGGAAGGTTTAGCACTTGGAGATATTTTAGTAAAAAAAGTAAACGAGCAAGGCTTTATAGATGCTCCAAATATACAAGCTGGTCATATACAGCTAGCCGATGGTAGAAGAGGAACTCTTAGTTATAAAGTTACAAGGAATGGGCTTGAAGTCCCTAATTTTGAGTTTGGAAAAACAAAGTTTGACGCAAAAGATATTGGGGACGTTGAAGTTACATATACTTTTAAGCCAGATACATACATTCTGTCTTTTGCAACAAATGATGCTAGTTCTACACCTCTAGAGCAAGGAATAAAGAGTGGAGAACCTTTAAAAATTAATGTTGTAACAAATTTGCCACAAAGAGTAGGTTATAAATTTAATGGATATAAATATGTAAATTCAGAAGGTGAAGTTAGAACTATTACTAGTCAAGAAGTTGCAGACGGTTTTGACATACCTTCGTCTGATGTTACAGGGGATTTAAAACTTCAAGCTTTGTGGGATGCAGAACGTAGTGATGTAATATTTGTTGATGGCAGCACCGGAACACCAATTATAAATGTTGTTAGTAGAGCAGCAGTTACTGGGCAAAATGTACGTATAGCGGGGTTAGGTATGCTTACTGGTCTTAGACGTCTTGGGAATGCACTTTTTGGTAGTCGTACAGGCATAAAAACTCAAAAAATAACATGGACGTTACCTAACGAAATATCTGCTCCTGAAGGACTCCCATCAACAATTGATGACAGTGTAGCTTTAAATGCTCCTCTTATTGCAGAAGGGAGAGTACAGTTAGAAGATGGTAGGTTTGGAACTGTAAAACGTACAGTTAAAATTGATGGAAAAATTGTTGAAAATTTTCAGTTTGGGACAACTCCCATCACCGGTAAACTTGATATAGAGTATACTTTCACACCTGAACGGTATAATATTAATTTTGTTGCAAATGGAGCAGATTCAAATGTACCTCAAGTTGCTAATAACGTTTTATCAGATGGGGAAGTCTATCATATGAATGCAACACCAATAGAACAGTTGCCAACAAAGTCAGGGTATTTGTTTAAAGGTTACACGTATACAACTAATGATGGTCGCACTATTAATGTTAGCAGAATGGATGTTGTAAATGGGTTTGATATAGACGCTGCAGATATAACAGGCGATATTAGTTTTGTAGCTCAATGGTACCAGAAAGAAGAAGGTGAACAATATGAGGTTGAATTTGCTAACGCAAGTATAGCAAGTAATGTAACAGATAATCTTACACTTAAAGCTGCTGTTTTTGGAAAACCTTATATTATTAACCATGACATAATTAAAAGTAATGTAACGCATTTGAATGCAGACAAGTGGGAAGTTACAGGATATGTTGTGTCAGTTAACGGTGTAGACATTATGAAAGTTGACATAAATGACATAAATACTATTGGAGATGTTACAGTGCCGGTTCAAGATGTTGTCGGTAAATTAAATATACGTTTTTTACGTAATCCCAAGGTTACATTTGTGGACAAATTTAGCAATACCTCAAATGAGGAGACAGTAGAGTCAGACTCGTTCTATACGCTTAAAGATCTTAATGAAAAGATCAAAACCAGGAGTACGAAAGGAAAAGTTCCCCACTGGTCTAGAAGCGACGGGAAAAGATTAGGTGCTCCTATAACAGAGCCTGTTACTTTTACCTATTCTGAAGAGTTTTATAATATAACAGATTATGAAACTCAAAGCGTAAAACCCAGCTCAAATATTTTTTCGTTAATAGCTAAAGGTATGACTAAGATATTTAAAATGACATATGATTCAACATCTGTAAGTAAACTAACAATAGTTAAAAACGCTTTTAAAAATTTAAGTTGGCAAGATGGTGTAAGGTTAGTTTTTAGTGGACTTATTGTAGTTAGCGTGATTGTGCTGTTTGTTCTGTTTTCTGGACCTGGTTTGTTTGGATTATTTTTTATAGCAGCTCTTGTTATAGCAGGAGCAATCTTTGCCATTACTTTGTTAGGCCCTGTTGCTAAAGGATATTTTAGAGCAGTAAGAGATAATGCATCTACAGAAAAAGAGAGGCAAAAATATGCTTATTATTTAGAGGTCTTAGATTTTATACTTGGCATATTAAATTCCAAAGCAAGTACTTCAAAAGCTTTTACTGCAGTAAAGGTTATCACGTATTTTGCCATTACTGCCATAGTTGCGCTTGGCTTTTTGAGTTTTGTGTTTGGATTTGCTTTGACGTCTTGGGGGTTTGTCATTGCCGCAAGCATTGCTTTTGCAGTTTTAGCTGTAGGATTAGTGATTCTGATTATAAAAAAATATAAAACAAGCTTAGCATTTAAGTCGTTAGTTAATGTTATAACAGATCTTTTTAAAAGTGGCAGTTGGAAATTTAAATTGAATGTAGCTATAGGTCTGCTTGTTTCTATAGGTGCATTTGGTGTATTTCTCATAGCGCCTGTATCGCTTGGCTTAAGTTTTATAATTCTATTAACTTCTCTCGTATTCCTTGTAGCAACAGTGGTCTTATTTTTTACTAATAATTATAATTTGAATAGACTAAACCAAAGTTTAAGAAATGTTTTGCTTGAAAAATTTGCCAGCGAGGATAGTCCTCATGCTGGAAGGATAAAAAATATAATTGGTGCTTTGGAAGAAAAAAAATGGGCAGCATTTGTTTGGAATTCTATAGCATTAGCTTTAGGAATTGATGTTGGATGGATTCAGACCTTAAAGCAGACATTAAAGCAAGTAAGCCAAGGAATTTTAAATGCGCCTAAGGTGTTGTACAGAGCTATAAAGCAAGTAGGCCAAGGAATTTCAAATGTGTCTAAAGTGTTGTACAATGCTATATTTCACCCAAATCCTGTAGTTGTTCATACTAAAGGCACATATGTATTTGGAAAGCAATGGGCAACTGAAGCAATCCAAAGTATTTATACTAGCGGTATAAATGCAGCACGAGAAGTGAAAAACGTTGTTCTGGCTTCTGCGACTGAGGCTGTAACTTATGCAACTAATGTCTATGATAACATGACAGATATTTTACGCTATTTAGATAATAGAGCACCTGTTAGAGAAGGTTTTAAGTTTGACGGGTACGAAATTACAAGCGAAAACTCGGATATAAAAACTATAATTAGTGCTGAACAAGCAAATATGGATTTTGTTGTTCCTGCTAATATGGTAAATGGAAAAGTGATCATAAGAGTTCGCTTGAAACCTAATATATCGATTAATACAGGAGATGGCACTAGAATAGCCAAAGCCTTTTTATTAGTTAGTAGTAGAAAAGACCCGTTGGAAGCTGATGCATCTAATGGAGTTGTAGATCTTGGACATTATGCAAGTATGCTTACTCCTCCTGCAGGGTATGATTATGGTACTTTGTACTGGACGAGTGATTTATTTCCAGAACGGACGTTTGCTAGCAGTGAGATGGTTATGGTTGATAAGCCTGGTTCGTTTACTCCGCAATGGAAACCTTTACCACAGGTAAGAGTTTCCATTGGTTCTGGCAATTGGGAAAATAGAACAGAAGGAGATACTTCAACTCAAAGAGAAGCACAAGCTGTTGCTAATAGGCTTGGAGGTTCTACGGTTGATTTAAAAAAACTTTCAAAACAATTGCAAGCTCCTCAAGATTGTGAGTCTGACAGCTTGTATTGGGTTACAGATACAGACTCGTCAACTCCTATTATAAACGGTACAGTTACAGCAACTCAAGATACAACGTATATTCCTCGTTGGAAAAAATTATGTGAGGTTGGTAAAGCAAAAATTCAGACTGGAGAGAGTCCTAATGATTTTAGGATTGTTGATCGCGAAAAAGATGGAAGTATTGACCTGACTAATATTGGCAGGGAACTAAAGACGCCTTTAGGATATGAAAAAGGGTCTTTATATTGGACCTCAGATATAGATCAAACAAAAAGATTTACTAATAATATCAATGCAGAAGATGCAAAAAATATTTCAGTTTTAACACCACACTGGAAGGAAAATCCATTATATCGAGACAATGTGTTTTCAAATGAAGATTATGCAGATATGGACGCGTCTTTTACTAGCCATCCAATAAAATTTTTTAGTGGTGTTATGGAAGGTCAAACGGATAATGTAGAATACTTGCCACCGAGTTTAGCCAGTGGTTTTTCACAGTCTGACGGAGGGTATACATTTCCTGGATTTACTAATTCTGGGCTTGATATGGGACTGTATTGGGTTCCACAGCGAGCAGGGTATAAGTTTACTGGCGTTAAAGTTGTAGCTAGGGATAGAAAAGGACAAGTAGTACGAAGTTGGAATTTTGATGCTAAATCAGATGGTACGATGGACGCTTTTAATATAGAAAGGCAGTATGCAATAGGTGATTTAGAGATTACAATGCAGTGGATTTCTGATCAAGACTTTGCAAAACAACAAGAAGAAGCTGAAGAAAAAATAAGACAAGAAGATGTAAATAAGGAACAAGAACTTCAAAAGTCAGTAGAAGAAGCAAAAGCAAGAAGGCAAGAGCAAGAAAGAAAAATTAAAGAAGAGCTGGAAAAACAAGAGCAAGAAAAAGCTGCTCAGGAAAAAGAATTAGCAGAACAAAAAGAAGTAGAAAAAAGAGCTGCTCAAAACAAACAGTTATCAGAATTGAAAACAGAAGAGGAAAGAGCAGAAAAAGAGATAGAGTTTAAAGAGCAAGAAAGAATAGAGAAAGAAAAAGATGAACAAGAGAGGTTGTTAGCAGTGCAAAAAGCTGCGCAAGAAAAGGCTTTAGCAGAACAAAAAGCCGAACAAGAAAGTGTGGGAAAAAGAGTTCCTTTACAAACAGACATGGGTATTCTGAGCCTAGTAAAAGACAGTTTATCATCAGCAGATTTTCCTATTAAGTTTGGTCAAGATTTTCATTTCTCTGGTCTAGTTGAAAGAGGTTATTTTAATTGGATGGGTGTTTTAGGTAGTAGAAAGTGGGTCCCACAAGTTGATGGATTTGATTTTAATGGTTTTAAAATAACTATTGGCGGTAATACAAGAATTATTAGTAGACAAGAAGCAATGAACGGTTTTGATATAAAAAAAGAAGACTTGCAATATAAAAACATAGGTTCTGAAGGATTAATAAAAGTAAGTCTTCTGTGGCAAAGAGAAACAAGACAAAAATCCCAAGAGACTGCTTCTGAAGTAGCCTTGCAGGCTGCACAAATGGCAAGTATTTTAGCAATAGATACTGCTAGAATTACAATGCCAGATAAATTAGCCCAACTGCCGCTTGCGGTAATGTCTAAGTTTATGTCAAATATGAGCGAGTTTGAAAATTATCAGACTGAACAAATAAAAATAGCTCAAGAATCTGTAACAAGTTTAAACTATTATATGGACATTGATGATTCTACAGTTCTTGGCATGGTAACTAACAGCTTGCCTTTTGATGTAAAAGATGCATTTAGTAAGAATGTGTCTATTAGTGAAGACACTACTCCTGGTGTGGTGATGTCATTTAACCCTGATGACGGTAAAATACATGTAAACTATAAAATGCTTAGAGCAATGTTTTTTGATGAACAAGGGAACATTAAAAATAAAGATTTGTTAGAAGTATTTGTAAAACATGAGTTAAGACATAGAGACTATGCACTAAACCAAGATCAGCTTAGTAAAATGGTACATAACATAAATGCGCTAGAGGAGTTTATAGTGTCTATGGGTGATATTTACAATTGGATAAACCTTCATCCAGAACTTACAAATTTGCAAATAAATTATGAAGACGCGATAGCTACGGTTATGGCAAACCCAGCATTAGTTGCCATAGCAGCAAAAGTGGGAAGACAGGAAGCGTTTAATATAGCTCAAATGCAAAGCAGACTCTATTATAGAGAAATAGAAGATCAAGTAATAGATTTAGTCGCTCCAGTTTATCTCAAAGAACCTAGCATGTTTAATGATGCAGATGTTAAAAAGTCTCCCAGGTTAATAGCAGTTGGAGGACAGATAGGTACTGGTTCTACTGAATTAATTCAAGCGCAAGTACTAAAAGATGGAGGATATTCTGCAGCTTTAGTAGAACATATGACTCAGGGAGTTAATGTTGAGAATTACCGTATGCCGGTAAACACAGCATTTAGTGTTGATGGACATGAAATGATGTATGATGTATATGTAAGGGAAGTAGAAGGGATACACGTAATAGGGTTAAGGCTAAAAGGGAACATAGATAAGGAGTTAGATACGACAGAGAGTTATGCAAAGGCAGTGTT
>JAISBM010000008.1 GCA_031266185.1 Endomicrobium sp.
TGGATGTTTGAAAATAAAATTATTTATGTTAAAACGGTAAAATATAAACCCTAAATTATTTTAAATATGCGGGGGGGCGGGGGTGGGGAGGAAGTTTTAACTATTAAAAATAGCATTAAAGTGTTTTTTGATAAAACAGAAGGAGAGGAAATTGTTTCATTAAGAATTCTTAGTCCAGTTTCTGTTATAAACGAAGTTTTAGATAATACTGGGGTATCCAGCCTTACTGCAAGGCTAATGACGTATTCCACAAAAAATCGCTCAAGCGAAATTTTGGCAAAGGACTTAGGCAGTATAGGAGCAGATTTGTCTTTAGATGTAACTTATGATGTGGCAGGGCTTAGTATGTCTTGCCTTTGTGAATATTTTTGTAAAGCTTCAGAAATTCTTGCGGATGTGGTTTTAAATCCTATATTTGATGAGAAAGAATTTAATTTTGAAAAAGAAAATGCTTTAGCGGCGCTAAATTCTCGAAAAGATAATATAGGAACTACAGCTGCTGACGAATTCGCTAAACTATTTTACGGAGATACTTCATACTCTTATCCCGTTATTGGTAGAAAAGAATCTATTTTTAAAATTACCCGCCAAGATTTAATAAATTGGCATAAGTACTCTTACAATGCTTTAAATATTTTGATTTCAGTTGCTGGAAATGTTAAAGAGGAAGTTGTAAAAAAATCTTTGGAAAAACATTTTTCTACTGTTGCTATAGGAGATAAATTTAAAGAACCTATATTTAATTTAAACCATAACAAATCTATAAATAATGAAATCAAAGGGAAATTCAATCAAGCTTACATATTTATAGGGTATCCAGCCCCAGCTGTTAATGGAAAAGATTTTGTAACTACCAAAGTTATAAGCGCCATTTTAGGCAGCAGAATGACAAGTAGATTATTTGTCGAGCTTAGAGAAAAGTTAGGTTTAGCTTATGAGGTAAACGCAGTTTACCCAACGAGAAAAAAAGACAGTTATTTTGCTATATATATAGGTCTTGATAAAAAAAATATAAAGTCAACGTTAAAGAAAATAGACGAGTTATTAAAAAATTTTTGTTCTGTAAAAATTTCTAAGCAAGAATTAAAAGATGTCAAATCATACATAAAAGGTATCTATCTTCTAGACAGGCAGACAGTTAATAAAAAATCTTATTATAATGGTTGGCGTGAAGTAGTAGGACAAGGTTATGAATATGATGTAGAGTATTTAAACGATATAGACAAGGTTACAACTCAAGATGTTTTAGATGTTGCAAATAAAATATTTAACGGAAAAACTGTTTCTGTAATTATTAACCCTCAAGGATAATATATATAGTATGAACGAATTAATTAAAAAAATTAACAATGTTTCTAAAGGATATGATGCCTATACTTCAGGTGGTTTTGCAAGAGATTTGCTTTTAGGGCGCAAACATAAAGATATTGACTTAATTGTTGAAAGAGACGCTCTCAATTATGCAAAAAAAGTAGCTGCGGCTTTTAAAGCTAAACTTATAACGCTAGATGAAAATACTGAAACTTATAGAATAATACTTAAAGATTGCCGGGTGCCCAATATTGATATCTCTCTTTTTAATGGCAAAACAATAGAAGAAGACTTACAAAACAGAGATTTTACCATTAATGCCATAGCTTTTAATATTAAATATTTTAAAGATTTTAAAAAACATATCATTTTCCCTAATAAAAATACTGTTACAGATTTAAAAACTAAGACTTTTAATGTTGTCTCTACTAAAGCATTTAAGGCTGATCCTTTAAGAATGCTTAGAGCTTTTAGATTTGTTGCAGAATTTAAAGGATTTAAACTTTCAAGAAAAACGTTAACTCAGATTAAACAAAACGCAAAGTTTATAAAATATGTAGCTCCTGAAAGAATAAAAAATGAGTTCTTTAGAATTCTTACTTCAAAAAATTCTTCAGAGTTAATTGGAATTATGGATAGATGTGGATTGCTTTGCGAAATTCTTCCTGAAATCAAGGTAATGAAGAAAGCAAAGAAAAAATATTATTATCATTCGGGTGGTTTATTCCAGCATTCTTTTGAAACATTACAATCTGCAGAAAATATTTTAAACAATTTAAAAAAGTACTTTTCAGAAAACTTCATTGAGATGCAAGCGCATTTCAATAGCGGAGAGTCTTTTTGCGAAAATGTTACAAGAGAAGCATTGTTAAAATTTGTAGCTTTATTTCACGATAATGCTAAACCTGAAACTGCAACATTTGAAAATGGGAAGATGCATTTTTTTGAACATGAAGAGATTGGTGCAAATAAATTGAAAGAAATAATGCTTTCTTTAAAATTTGGGAAAAAAGATATTGAAACTGCGACGTTTTTAGTAAAACACCATATGCGACTTTCCACGTTGACAAGAAATAATCTTGTTACAAAAAAAGCAGCTATGAAATTTTTTAGAGATATAGGTGAAGCCAGTCTTGATTTAATTGTTCTTTCAATGGCTGACTGGCATTCATACAAAAGTTTAAAAATTTTTTCTCAAAAAGAATTAAAACTTCAGGAAAAATCTGCAAAAGAACTCATAAAGAAATATTATGAATTAAAAAATGCTAAGCCTTTGCCCAAGATAATAGATGGAGATATTATAATGAAAAAGTTTAAGTTGCCGCCTGGGCCATGGATTGGGGAGTTTCTAAAAATTGTCAATAAAGCACAATTTGAGGGGGAAATTTCAAATAAAAACGATTCTTTGAAATTGGTTTTGTCTAAATTGACACATATTAAAAAAAAGTATAAGATGTGACGACAATATTAAGTGCCCAAATGAGAGACTTTGCGGGCGTAGTCTAGTGGTAAAACCCCGGCTTCCCAAGCCGGAGATGTGGGTTCGATTCCCATCGCCCGCTTAAGAGAGGGCTTATAAATTGTAATTAAGTAGATGCTTGTTTTGAGCGTAAAGCGTTTTAAATTATAGATGACTAAATATTTATTAATAAAATGGTTGGTTAAGTGTAAAAGAGGAGGTGTTTATTATGGCTGAAGCAAGATGTATGAAGTGTAAAAAACAAGTTGAAATAAAAGATGCTCAAGACGTGGTTATGAAAAATGGAATGAAAGCTATTTCTGGAGTATGCCCTGACTGCTCAACAAAAGTTTTTAAAATTGTCGGTAAGAACAAGTAATAATATCTTAGTTACTGTTAATACAAAAGGAGTCAATTTTTTATTATAAGAGGCTCCTTTCTATTTCAATGCCAAATATAAGGGATTTCGCTCGATAAAAATAATTTCATCACTATCTGAGGTATAGATGTAATGAATATTTTTAACAAAATTTTTATCTCTTAACTAAGACCCATAAAATCCAAGCATCTGTAGTTAGCGACATAGCGTATGTAAGAATCCAAAATTAAAAAGAAAAGATTTGACAAAAAATATTAATTCTGGTAGAATAATGCAAGTTCGTGACAAAGCAAAAAGAAAGAATTCTTATAAACTTTTAAATATTAGGTAGGGATGCTTGACAATAGTTTAAAAGTTTTGTTAAATAAGCAAGTTGTTAATGCAAAAGAATATCTTTGTGTTATATTTTCGTAGGTGGAAGTAAAAGTCAATTAAGAATTAAAATAAATTAATTATATATAGGTTTTTTGGGTCTTTACTTTATTTAAATTAAAGACAGCCTTACTAAATAAATATGTAATAAAAATCTTTGCTAATTAGGGAGAAGTGAGAAGCAAAGAGTGAGATATTTTTTCCCATTTGAAAAAAAGTTCTTTGAATACTAAATAACACGCAGACAAGCGCCTCGCAAAAGAGGCAATCAAAGTAATTTAAGGGTCTTTTGAACAATTCAATAAAATTCGTAAGAGTTTTATTAATAAAAATTAGTAAAGTAATAAGAGCTTATTAACATCTCTATAAATTTTTATGGAGAGTTTGATCCTGGCTCAGAGTGAACGCTGGCGGCGTGCCTAACACATGCAAGTCGCGCGGGATTTTGCAGAGTATCGCAGAGTCTAGCGGCAAACGGGTGAGTAACACGTAGGAAACCTCCCTCAAAATGGGGAATATCTCCGAGAAATCGGAGTCAATACCGCATAAGACCACAGTTTGGCATCAAATAGGGGTTAAAGCAGTAATGCGTTTTGAGATGGTCCTGCGGCCTATCAGCT
>JAISBM010000009.1 GCA_031266185.1 Endomicrobium sp.
AATGGAATAAGTAGGGGAGTAGGGAAGGCGTTGAAGGAAAAAGATGAGGAAGAGTTGGAAAGGAGTCTAAGGGAGTTATATGCGAATATACCGTATGATTTACATATAGGGGAAGAGAAGTATTATCAGTCATTATTTTTATTGACAATGAAGTTTGTAGGATATGAAGTAGAAGGAGAGGTGCATACAGATAAGGGAAGGGCAGATGCAATATTAAGGAAAGAAGAGAAAGTGATAGTAGTAGAGATCAAGTATGGTGAGAATAAGCAAGCAAAGAAAATGTTGCAGGAAGGGATGAGGCAGATAAGAGATAAAAAATATTATGAGAAGTATATGGGAAAAGAAGTGAGTTTGTTGGCAGTGGCCTTTGGTAAGGATAAGGAAATAGCTTGTAAGTTTGAAAGTGTTTAACCTTTACACAATCTTTTCACATTCCTCTGACATTCTCTTTTATTCTTGTAAAAATGGTGTCTATAACAGCGGACAATTAGATTTTTATGATAATTAAAAAAGATAAGAGTACTATACAAAATTATTTTCAAGACAATTCTGGTGTTTGTGGAGCACATGCTGATTTTGTTGCTGTAGCAGAACATGAAAACGATATTCCTACATTTTTAGTTGAAATGTCTGAAAATAAAATACCAACAACTATTGCTGGGGCGCTTACAGGAAACACAGCTTCTGGATTAGCTTTTGGTGGGGCTGTATTATCTTTAGAAAAGCTAAATAATATAGGAGAGATAAAAAAAGTTAATGATAGCATAGCCTTTATTACTGTACAAGCTGGCGCGAGTGTTAGCAATATAAAACTAAAAGCTTATAAAAGTGGCTGGATGTACCCTCCTGACCCTACAGAAAAAAATGCTTTTATAGGTGGTAATATTGCTACAAACGCTTCTGGCGCTAGAAGTTTTAAGTTTGGCGCAACAAGAGATTATGTGCAAGCTTTAAAAGTTGTTTTTGCAGATGGATCAAAAAGTTTTATTGAAAGAGGTAAACTGTTTTCTGATACAGAAGGAAACATAATGTTTGATACAGACCAAGGCATAAAACATATAAAACTTCCTCATTATAATTTACCTTATATTAAAAATGCAGCTGGATATTATAATTACCCTAATTCAGATTTAATAGATGTTTTTATAGGCTCAGAAGGAACGCTTTGTGTTATTGTTGAAGCTGTTTTAAAGCTTATTCCACATTTTAAAAATATTTTTGGAGGTATAATCTTTTTTGAGCATCGCAGCGATGCATACAAGTTTGTGGAAAAAATAAAATCTATTTCTAAAAAAGCAACAGAGGCAAAATTAAAAAATAGTGTTAATGCAATGTCTTTGGAATATTTTGATAAAAACGCTTTAAATCTTATTAGAGATGATTATCCTACTATTCCTTTGGAAGCAGAATCTGGTGTAATGTTTGAGCAAGATGTTGACGATAATGGTGTAGATTTGTTAATTGATAAATGGTATGAAATTATGCAGGAGTGTAGTATAGATGTTGATAAAGTATGGTTTGCATCAAACTTAACAGAACTAGAAAAATTTAGAGCTTTTAGGCACTCAATTCCCGAACATGTAAATGCAATAATAAAAAAGAACAAAGTACCTAAAGTAGGCACAGATTTTGCTGTACCTGAAGGGAAGCTTTCCGATATAGTAAACTTTTGTGAAAAAGAATTTAAATCTTTGGGCGTTTTTAACTTAACTTTTGGACATATCGGCCAAAATCATCTTCATGTAAATATTTTGGCTGCAAACAAGCAAGAGTACGAAAAATGTAGAAAGTCTTACATTGATATTGCTTGTAAAGTGGTAGAACTTAAAGGAACAGTCTCTGCAGAGCATGGTATTGGCAAACTTAGGCACATTTTTTTAGAGAAAATGCTTCAAAGAGAAGGAATGAAAGAAATGGCAAGATTTAAAAAAAGCCTTGATAATAATGCTATTTTAGGTCAAGATAATATATTCCCAAAGGAATATCTAATATGAAAAAGTATACTTTGTTTTTTGTGCTATTAGTTATTGCTATATTCACATTTTCTTGTTCTAGAGACAGTTCTTTAAAAGAGGAAGTTTATGCGGGTTTAGGTTCTCCGTCTAGCCAAGTTCCGTTTTTAACAAATGTTGAAAAAGAATTCTTCCTAATGGTCTTACTTGTTATGTTTTAAAAAATTCTAAGCCTGAAAATTATGCGATGTTAGCCCTCGTGGTAAATGCAGGTTCTGTTCTTGAAAAAGATGACCAGAGAGGGTTGGCTCATTTTGTAGAACACATAGCTTTTGATGGCACAAAACATTTCCCTAAAAACGAAATTATAAACTACTTGCGTTCTGTTGGGATGCGTTTTGGACCAGAAGTTAACGCATATACAGATTTTGACAATACAGTTTATCATATAGAAGTCCCCATTAAAACAGACGAGCGAAACATTAAAGTTGTTCCAAGCAAAGCTTTAAATATTCTCAATGATTGGATGCAGCATGTTTTGTTTAATCAAAAAGGTAGACAACGAAAAGAAAGTGATTCTTGAAGAAAAAAGACTTAGGACTACTAATGCAGATGCAAGAATATGGCTGGATAGAGTATTGCCAATACTTTATAGAGGTTCTATTTATGCAGATAGATTGCCTATAGGGTTATCTGAAGTTATAAAAAATGCAACTGTCTGGCAGTTAAAAGATTTTTATAAAACGTGGTATCGTCCTGATAATATGTCTATTGTAATAGTTGGAGATTTCGACGATAAAATCTATGTGGTTTTAGAAAAATCTTTAAAATCTATTTTTAATATGCCCAAAGCTGACATACCTTTAAACCGTCCTAAATACGATTTACCTGTCCCTAAAAAGGGTAATCTGGATATAGAAATTTTAACAGATAATGAGCAGACTTAATTATGGTGTGTATTTTTGTTATAAAAGAACTCCCAAAAAGTTAGAAAACAATTTATATAATGTTAGAGAGGTGTTTATTGATACACTGGTTGACGAAATGATAAATATGCGTTTTAGCGATAAATCAAGAGAGTTAGACTGTCCATATATAAATGCTAGGGCTGAGTTTTCTACTGTTGGGGAATCTTCTAGGTTTTATTCATTCTGGTCAGTTGCAAAAGAAAACAGTTTGCAGGACACAATTAAAGCAGTTTTAGAAGAGAGGGAGCGTGTTTTGCAGTATGGTTGGACACAAGAGGAAATAAATAGAGCAAAAGCGTCAATTATTGCTTATTTTGAGTCTGGGGTGTCTGAAAAACGCATGGAATCTTCTTTGTATTTAAATGCTTTTATTGATAATTTTCTTGCGAAACAGCCTATAGTTGCAGATGATGAGTGGATATTTAACGCAGCAGTAAGAATGTTTCCTTTAATTACAGCTAAAGAATTAAACGTTGCATTTAAAGAGTACTTTAAATATGAGGACCTTACAGTGTTTGCTGTTTGTCCAGAAACTGAAAATTTAATTTCAAAAGAAAAAATTGAGAAAATTATAAAAGATGTTAAAAATTCAAAAATTGTTCCGCCAGTGAGTAATAATATTCAAGGTGATCTTTTAGACAACATTCCAAAACAGGGTGCTATTTTAAGACACGTAAGTAACAAAGAAACAGACACACTTGAGTTGGGGCTAGAAAATGGTGCAAGAGTAATTTTAAAGCAAACAGCAAATAAAGATGATCAAATAGTTTTGTATGCGTTAGCTAAAGGTGGAATTTTTAATTGTGGTTACCCCTACAAAGATTTAGAGCAGTATATAGTATCTGCTAGGCTTTCTGCTCCTATGTGTATTAATTCTGGCCTTGGCAAATATTCTTACCAAGAAATTAGAAAAAAACTTTCTGATAAAAATGTAAGTTTTGATTTTGGAATAAGTAATTTTGATCGTTATTTTTTTGGTAATACTTCTTTATAAAGATACGAAAACCCTTTTTGAACTTGCATATCTTTTATTTAGTCAACCTAAAATAAAGTCTGATGCTGTAAAATATGTGCTTAATCAATTTAAGACAGATTTGCTAAATGCCGATAAATCTCCAGAAAGAGTTCTCTCTAAAGAAATTGCCAAACTTATATATAGAAATAATCCATATTTTACACAAATTGAAATTTCTGATTTAGATAAAGTAAACGAATCTGTAGCTTTAGACTTTATAAAAAATTCCTTAAACCCTAAAGACTACACTTTTGTTTTTGTTGGAAACATTGATATTGAATTATTTAAAGAATACATCAAAACTTACTTGGCTTCCATTAAACAAGTTCCATCTTAATGATGTTGTAGAAAAAGAATTTGTACGTCCTAAACCTGCAAAAAAAGAAATATATATGGAAAATGATGATAAAAGTTCTGTGAGTTTAGGGTGGTATGTAAAAGAGAACTACTCTCAGGCATTAAGTGCACAAGCTAGGGTTTTTAATGAATATATGAATGTAATTTTAATAGAACATATGCGCATGAAATTAGGACAGATATATACTATCGATCCAGTTTGTTATGCTAACTTGTACTTGGAGGAACTAGCTATGGGCGGAAACTTTTCATGTGCTCCTAAAAATGTTAAGAGTCTTATTAATATTGTAATTAGTAATATTATATGGCGCGAGGAAATATTGATAAAGATGTTCTTATTAAGGCCAAAAAGGCTTGTAAAGTTCAATGGGAAAAAAGTGTTCAAGACAATTTTGTTATGGCAGAAGCTTATGCTTATATGTCAGTTTTTAACAAAACTAATTTTAATGCATGGCCTTCTTTTTATGATGCGGTGACGTCTAGCGACTTAAAAAATATTGCAAAAAAACTTTTAAGTGTAGACTATTTTCAAGTTATTTTAAGTCCAGCAGAGGCAAAGTCTAAAAAGTAAATATAAAAGTTCAAAGACATACTGGACTTTTAGAGTCACTTGACACAAAAACAGTTAGTTTGCTAATTTGTTTAAATGTTTGTTGCGATTGCTCTAGTAACGCAGATAAGAGTCTAAACT
>JAISBM010000021.1 GCA_031266185.1 Endomicrobium sp.
CCCTCTACATAACTATCTCCTACCATATCTACTTCCCCTAAAACCCCTATCCCTACATAACCTGTCCCTCCTCCTCCTTTTACTTCTAAACCCTCTATCTCCTTTAACAAATTATAACTCCCTCTCCCTCCTTCTATATATCCCTCTATCACTTACTTTTGTTACTTTCCCATATTCACTCGCTATTATTGGCACTTCTAATATATCTACTACATCTTTATTAATAACTCTTGCATCCCCACCCCTATTACCTTTTTCTCCATTTGCATACGCTATATCTCTACATACTACACTCACCATTATACTTATCACTATTATCACACTTACTACCTTCTTAATCTCTACTTTAGCATACCCCATTTCTACTCCTTTTACTTATCTAAAATGTCCAATATTTTTGCTTCTTATTTAACACTTTTTCAACACAACCAAACTGATACAGCTTGGATACAGATTTTGTGATTGAGACACGAAACCACTTCGTATATAAGGTAAATTAAGAGGCACGTTGATAAAAGTTGGCTGGCTGAGTTGTAAACTTATAACTAAAACCAATATTGCCATAATAACCGTTTTGATTTTTAGAAAACTGACCGTTTAAATTTAAATAAACACCAAAATCTTTTGAAATATCATATAAAATGCCAGCACCAACAATAGCATTTGCTACATCGTTTTCTATACCCTTAATAGTCATATTTTGTGTGCCATTTTTAAATGAGCTACTAGATTCTCCCTCCTTGCCATAAAACAACAAATCAGTTTGAAGTAAAGCATACCATTTAACACTACTATTTAAACCATTATTTGTTCTAATACCTAAAGAAGAGTTTGCTCTATTATAAGAACCTTCTAAAACAATCAAACTTGCGTCTCCTGCGCCAGATTCAAAAAATTCATTTCTCGTAACATAGGAATAATCCATACCAACAAACGGTTTTATACAAAAATTATCACTAGCATAATAATTATAAGCAGCTTCTAGTGAAGAGTTAAGGCTATATCCCTCAAAGTCTGCACTAGTATTCCTATTTAAATAATCGATATTTCTAGAAGCCAAATAACCTTGCCTTGCACCAACAACAAAAGCTCTAACTTCAAAATTGTTTTCAAAAAACCCAGACCAGTAACCACCAAAATTGTATCCCTTAATATCAACTTTATCACCGTTTTGTTTTGATTTTATGTCACTATAACCTAAAGTTATACCAAAAATTCTAGTATCCTCTCTTAAAGTATCAAAACCTACTTGTACGCCATTAGTCAAAATATTAAAATCCCCAGGAGAGTTTAACATACCTTTAAAATTCTTTTGAGCATTACACCCTTGCACCCAAACATTTCTTTTATAAAAACTATCGTTATTAGGGAAATAACTTCTATCTAACCTAGACAAAATATTATTTTTATGTGTATTAATAGCAGGCAACACTATAGCGTTTGCATAAATATGTCCCGACAAATTAAGTAAAGCGTCTTTTTTGTCTTGAACTCTTTCCATTTTATCTATTAAATCTGTAATGTAGAACAAATCACTTTTAGCTTTACCATAATTGCCATCTAGGCAAAGAGCAACCTGCCTTTCATTATTTGTTAAACTGTCAATATCATTTAACTCATTAACATAAATGTTCAGGTCAACAGATTTCCAAGAAGTAGGGTTACTTGTATCATAAGTTATATAAGAATTAACCCTGGACATCACATTACCCTGAGCATTAGTATTATCTATTAAAATATTACCTTGAGAATTTTGAGAAGAGGAAACAATATTATACGTTACAGTCGATTTATTTATGCCAACAAAACTTATCTTAACTCTGGTATCATTTAAATCAGCAAAATTTACAATAACAAACTTATCTACATTATTGTTTTGCAAATCCAAGTCATAATAAAATAAAGCTTTAGACTGTAAAGTAGACACTTCTATTACATAATCCTTTTTTCTCCCTAAATTAATAGTACTAGATGATGAAAAAGAAACACTATTACCTTTAAAACCCGAACCTTCACCAAAGCTTAGACTACCATCTAGCATGTTAAAAGTTGTTAAAATAAAATCACCATTAAGGTTAAGGCTCCCATTCCCTATTTTATTGATGACATCGTTACCAACATCAGAACATCTTATACCACCATTTAAAGTTATATTGCGCAAGTCTCTTACATCCAAAGTTAAAGTGTTTGAAGAGGCAGCAACAGAATGCCCTCCCATATAAATATCGTTCCTTTTAGTTTCATTTCTTATAGCCATAGTGTTGCCACTAAACAAAACATCACTATTAACAGCCCCTATATAAGAAAACGTACTATCGTACACATAAATTGCTCCACCTTCTTGAGAAGATTTGTTGTTGGTAAAAGAGGCTCCATCATTTATTGTTATACCTTTTGAAAATATTGCTCCACCCCGAGAGGATGTAGTCTCATTGCCTGATGCAGTAACATGAGATTTAAAAGATACATACCCCGCACTAGAACAAATAGCTCCACCATTGCCATCTGACTTATTGTAAGAGATTGTAACATTACTACTAAACTCTACGTTATTTAAAGCAAAAATAGCACCACCAGACCCTGATGCAGTGTTACTTGTAAGTTCAACAGAAGCAAAAGCTGACTTAAACGCAACAGTTCCCCCTGAATAAATAGCGCCACCATCACGAGCTTGACCAGAAATTTTATTGTCTATTAAATAAGCTCCACCATTAAATGTAACACTGCTAACAACACATATAGCTCCACCATTAAATGCAGCTGTATTAGAAACAAATGTTATTGTTTCTGTAGGGTTAGAAAACCAAACATTTCCCGCAGCATAAACTGCACCACCACAAGCACTGGAAGTGTTTTGTTCAAAAAACGCTATCCCCTGCAAATTAAAATTAGCAGAATATATATATATTGCTCCCCCACCATTATTATCAACTGAAAGCATGTGTTTGCCGTTTTGCAAAGCAATACCATTTATTGTTACATAGCTTTGCCCAGTATCAAAATTAAAAAACTTATTGTTGTTAGAAGCGTTTAAGTTCCTTTTAATACTTTGATCTGAACGGATAATAGCATCATTGTTAAGTGACTGTACTGAAGAAACGTCGAAATTTCCAAAAAAAACACCTGGGTTGGAGTCTGTTATTTGAGTCCACTTAGAATTATCGCTTACATCACTTTGAGTTATGAAATTCACATCTGCATAGCAATAAGAAAAAGTACAAAAAAGCAAAATAATAAATTTTATTACTTTTAACCTTTTCATGTTCAAGAATTGTATACAATATTTTTTGTTTTGTCTACAGATTAGAGCTTCCATAGCAGTCAAAGCAAGTACAGAGGGCTAGTTTAGAATCTTATCAGAGTTACCTCAAAGAGCGGTATATGAGCAATAAACATTTAATATTGCAAATTAGCATTGTTTGAAGCAAAATACATATAAGTCTTTATTTGTCTTACTATTTTGCAAGTTTGCTAATTTGATTAAATGTTTATGTGCGATTGCTCTAGTAACGGAGATAAGATTCTAAACTAGCCCAACTTTGATTTGTTTTAAAAATAATGGTCTATCAAACAACGAATTACTACAACTTACTTGTTATATTATCAAATTTATCACCTAAAACTATTTCTAAATAACTCTTTTTCACTAAAACCCTGCACTTAAAAAATTAATTGCAATAGGACCAAATATAACTATAAAGATTGTAGGGAATATTAACAAAACTAAAGGTATAAGAATCTTTACAGGGGCCTGATGAGCTCTTTTTTCTGCGTTAGAGTAGATATCGTTTCTTAAAGAATTAGACAAACGTTTAAAAGATTCCGCCATACCAGAACCTGAATCTAAAGAAGTATTAATTATCCTAACAAAAAAAGAAAGTTCCTTAATATCTGTTTTATTAGCCATATCATAAAAAGCAATTTTTTTATCACATCCTAAAGATATCTTTGATAAGGTGTTTTTAAAATCTAAAATTAAAGGTCCTTCCATTATTTGTATAACTTTGTCACACGCTATATAAAAGTCTAATCCAGAAGCTAACATAATTGAGAGCAAATCTGCTACGTCTGGAAGCTGCTTTAAAATAAGTTCTTTTCTCTTTCTTAATTGCTCTTTAATTTTTATAAGAGGAAAAAAAAAGAACAACAAAGCAATCAGAGTAACAATTAAAACATTAACGCTTATAAATACTGCACAAAATATAGCGCCAAAAACACCAGATAATATTTGCAGCACTAAAAACTGGTAAGGGTCAACCTCTTTAATATCAGATTTTATAGAATACAAATTTGATTTAATATTATTAATATAATCTAAAAATTTTTTGTTTTTGATATATTTAAACCAATATCCTAAGTTAGATGCAATATTAAAAATAAAAAACATTACAATATTTTTATTTTGTTTTTTATCTATATAACTTTCTACTTTACTAGCTTTTTTAACTTTAGATATTTTATCGCATACAACAAAAACAAACGAAACCACAAAGATAGCAAAACTTAAATAAAAAAGTATTATCATTAAAAATCTATCTCCGTCATTTTTCTTATTACAAAAGAACCTAAAGTAACCATAAAAACAACTATTAAAAGTAAAATGTTACCACTTGTAGTAACAAACAAAGATTGTATCATGTCAGGTTCTATTAAGTACATCATAAAAATTATAATAAAGGGAATCAAGCCAACTATATTACCTGAAAGTTTACCCTGAGACGTCAATGCATTTATTTTCGATTTAGCTGCAATTCTTTTAGACACTAATTCTATAATCTGTTCAAATATATCTCTTAAACTTGCTCCTGTATCTTTAGATATTCTAATTGTATTTAACATGAACTTAAAATCTTTGTTACTAGTTTTAGAAGATACTTGCTCTATTGCTTCATTAAAGCTTAAGCCTAACGATATAGATTTTGATATTCGGGCAAATTCGCTTTTTATAGGCGCCCCAAGTTCACTTTCTACATCAAATATAGCATTTGCTATAGTGCGCCCTGCACCTAAAGAATTCTTTATAATACTTAAAGCTTCTACAATTTGTGCATCAATAATGTTTGAAGTCTTTTGTTTTTTTAGATAACTTAAGTGCCAATCAAAATAAACACACAAAATACATAAAATGACAGAAAAAATAATATTTTGCATTACGATAAAAGATATAACAAGTACACTAAACAAAAGAATAATCTTTTTTCTTTTAAAAACTAAATTTTTAAAATTTGATCTATTGTTAAACTTTTTATTCTGTATTAGCTTAATATTTAAAATAAAATACATTAAACAAAATGTGCATACAAATATAGAAAACAAAAATAAAACTTCTTTCATTTAAAGCACTCCATATCTACATTAATCCCATTTTGATAGGCACAATTAATGAATTCTGGAATATAATCACAAAACACAAAATCTCCAGCAACAACATTATTATCAAAAGATTTTTGAACATATTTAAAAATAGGCTTTATTTCATATATCTTATCATCGTTTGTTCTATTTATTTGAGAAATTGATGATATTTTTCTTGAACCGTCTTGATATCTTGAAAGTTGCACAATAACATCAACAGCAGACGTGATTTGTGCAATTATAGACTCTTCAGGAATTTCTATCCCGGACATAAAAATCATTGTCACAAGTCTAGAAATAGCATCTTCAGGAGAATTGGCATGCAAAGTAGTAAGACTGCCTTCATGTCCTGTAGACATTGCCTGTAGCATATCCAAAGCTTCTCCGCTGCGACACTCACCCACAATTATCCTATCTGGCCTCATCCTTAAAGCATTTACAACAAGTTTTCTAATGTTTATTTCTCCTATACCTTCCTGAGATTTAGGTCTACTTTCAAGCCTTACAACATGCTTCTGTTGTAAGTTAAGCTCTAAAGAATCTTCTATGGTTATTAGTCTTTCATTTTCAGGAATAAAAGAAGAAATTATGTTTAGTAAAGTAGTTTTGCCTGTACCAGTACCACCAGAAACAATAATATTCTTCTTTAACAATATAGCTGTTTTTAAAAATTCTACCATTTCTTTACTTATACTTTTTGAAAAAAGCAAAGAATCTATTGAAAGTTTATCTTTAGAAAATTTCCTTATTGTCACAATACTACCATCTAAAGATATAGGACTTATCACAACATTAACCCTAGACCCATCTTTAAGCCTAGCATCAACAATAGGTGAAGCTTCATCAACGTGCCTTCCAACTTGACGAATTATCCTATCTATAGTTATTTTAAGATTTGCTTCGCTTGAAAATGACAAGTCTGTTTTAAATATTTTTCCAGATCTTTCAACAAATATATTATTATAACCATTTACCATTATTTCTGTAATTGAAGAATCTTTTAGCAAATCTTCTAAAACTCCAAGACCTGATATTTCACTACAAAGTTCTTTATTTAACCTATTTAAAATTTCTCCTGGTATATTTAAATTATTAGCCTTTATTATTTTAAATATGAGAGTTCTTATGATATTACGTAATCTTTTCTCATCTTCTTCCTTAGAGAACTCTTTCATTTCTTCTAAAAGCATCTTCTGTATATTGTTTTTAAGCTCTATAAAAACATTTTCATTTTGGTAGTAACTAATACTAGATGTGTCCTCACATTTTGTCTGCAAAGAATTTAAAGTTACAATTTTTTCTAAAGCTAAAACATAAGAATTTGATTTATCTCTATAAGAAAATGTTGGCGACAATATTTGTTCTTGAACAGAGGTATCAAAATCTGCACTAACAATATCAGTTATACCAAAATTTTTTAGCATTCTATCACAATAAAAATCATAATTTAAATTAAGTTTAAATAATATAAAATCTAACCCACTATTAATAGAATTATACTCTTGCAAAGATAAATCTGTGTTTTTTGTAGACAAACTATCAGAAAAATAAGGTATAAGACAATGTTTTGCTTCTTTAATTAAATGTAAAACATTTTTACTCTTCTGACAGGGCAAAATAACATAAACATTGTTAAAATATATGTCCAAAACAGATAAAAGGTAAACAACACTTCCTATACTATCTATACTTCCAAACGTGCTTTTAATACACAAAACACTAGAAGTTGCACTAGAAGATAAATAATCTTTTATAATGCTAAAGTTTCCACCCGGCAAAACAGGCAAAATATCTTCTATATACTTTACCGAATTTTTATAAATAGACCAAAAAGCACTAGGATCTGACACTGAAAAATCAACAATAATACTATCAGTTTTTTTATTAAAATTTATAGAATCTAGCCCATAAGCAATAAGATTGCACTGTAACAAAGAAACACTGTTTGGAGATATTAAAAGCATTTTATGCCTCAAATAACTTATTATTTGTTTACATTTGCATACTTGTTTATTATCTCTAAAACTTCTTTTTGATTTGTGAATTTTGCGTCTTTTGAATAATTTTGATTACTTATGACTCTTGAAATATCTTTAATTATAGACGAAACTTTTAAAGGCTCAACATCATAACTTTTTGTGTCACCAGCAGGTCTTATTAAATATTTTAAAGTTCCTTTTTGAGAAAAAAGAATAACTTTTTGAGCATCTTCTACAGATAATGCCAAAGTCAACACGTTGACATTACTAAGCTCATCATCTTGTTTTTTTACTAAGCCTATACAACTGTTACCTACAGCTAAAACCAAAACATTTTGCGCTACGGAAAATACTGTCTCTTGTAACTGCCTATTAGAATCTGTATATTCTATTGCTGCATAAATATCTATTTTATTACCAGGAGATAAAATATTTACATTATCTACGTCAAAAGTTATAGATATAGCTTTTTTACCTTCTGGAATTAAATTACTTATTCCGTACTCACTTATTTTTGACAATCTGCTCGAAAGGATTTGCTCATTTTCTTCTATTGTATTTAATGATATATATTCACAAGTACCGTCAGGCAAAAAAAGTTCTTTTATATCATTAAAAACTCTTGGTTGAGCATACTCTTTAGGGACATATTTCTCCAAAAGCATATCTTGTTTTATAACTGTACCTTGGGGTATAACTTGCAAAGCAACAACTACTTGCACTGGTTCAGTCATAATTTTATATTTCGTTTCCAAGTCAAAAATATAAACATATGCAAAAAACAAAGAAAGTATTGCAAAAATTAAAGCTATAAGTAATACCTTTTTATTGCTCATGTATTTATTCTTTATCCGCTTTTTGAATAACTTTTGTTGCGCTTTCAAACTTACTTTTAACTTTTTTTCCTAAAGATTTATATGCAACAAAAACAATACCTACTACAACTGCTACAATAAGAATATACTCTACCATACCTTGCCCTTTATGTCTTTTAATCCAGTTAAAGTTTAACATCTACTGTCTCCCTTTACACTTTATTTTTGCGCTTTGTGGACACCAGCACCTGATAAAACTTCTAGTTTAGAGTTTATTTTAATACTTTCCCTACCAATAACTTTTAATATTCTTGGAGTTTTGTATAAATACGTTATCTCTACAAAAGATTTTTTCGGAACTAAACCTTTAGTACAATCAAAAACATTTAAAGAACCAAAACTTGCAATATCTGACTTTGTAAAATCCATATCAATAGGTTTATAATCATTGATCTGGACTACTACATTTAGTCTATTTAAATCTAAAATTCTGCCAAGTGTTTTTGTATTGCAGAGATAATCTTTTATATCATTTTCTATATATTTTTTGTCAAAATCTGTATAAGCAATCAAATCCACACCGTACTTTGTAGCAGTTACAATTTGTTGCCAAGTTAGAATAAGACTACCAAACCAAACAATTGAAAAAAGGAAAACAACAATTAATGGAGCAATTAAAACAGCCTCAACTAATGCTTGCCCCCTTAACTGTTTAAAGTATTTCATAATTTATAAATCTTGTTTATGTAGTTCTTCTTCCGTATAGTCTATCATTCTTTTTGCAGGTCTTTTTACAAGTTTTCTTAAAAACAATCTAAAATTGTCCATATACTCAAAAATTGCAGGCACAACAATTAACGTAAGTATTGTAGAACTTATAACTCCACCTATAACAACTATTCCCATACCTCTTCTAAACTGGCCAACTTCACTAAGACCTAACGCTGTTGGAAGCATACCAGCTATAAGAGCAAAGGATGTCATAAGTATAGGGCGAAGCCTTACAATGCCTGCTTTGACTATAGCATCGTTTATAGTTAAACCGTTTCTCATTTGCTGCTGAACATAATCCACTAAAAGGATAGAATTTTTAGCTACAATACCAAGAAGCATTATCATGCCAATAAGTGTAAACATGTCAATAGGTTGCCTTGCAATAAGCAAAGCAAAAAGCCCACCTATAATAGCTAGAGGAAGCGCTGTCATAATTGTAAACGGAGTAATAACGGACTCATATAAACTTGCAAGAACCATAAAGATAAATATTATAGATAAACCTGCAGCAATAATAATACTCTTAAACATCTCTGCCATATCTTCTGCATTTCCAGAAAGACCAAAATGTACATGTTTCCATTTTTCTAAATTTTCTGGTTTTGTTTTTTCTTCATTAAATATTCTAATTGCTTCTGTTTGTATTTCACCTATTGCTCCACCTGCTGTAAGGTTGCCTTCAACTGAAACATAGCGCACTCTATCTTCTCTAAATATCTGTGTAGGCCCTTCAGCCATTTTAATAGATGCAACATTTTTTAACTTCACAAGTTTATTGTTTACATTGTTTACATAAATGGTGTCTAAATTTTGAGCAATGTCTTGTTGATCTTCTGCAAACCTAACTTTTATATCGTACTCTAAACCATGCTCTCTAAACTTACCAGCTAATACTCCATCTACCATAGCTCTAACTTCGTTACCAACAACAACAGAACTTACACCATAATCTTCCATCTTTTTAGGATCCATCTGTATTTGTGCTTCGGGCTTGCCAACTTTATAGTTGGAACAAACATCTACAAAATGTGGTATTTCTTTAAATCTTTTTACTAAAGTTTGAGCAACATCGTATAAAACATCTATATCAGCTCCATTGAGTTGCATAACAAATTCACTTTCACTATGGCCACCAACGCTTTGCCTTACTATAGAAACATCTAACTCATCTTTAAACTTTTCTTCAAAAACTTCTCTAAGGTAGTCTTTCATTTGTGAGCTTGAACGAGTTCTTTTAGAAGTATCTTTTTCTTCTTTTTTACCAAAAAGTCCAAAAAATCCCCCGTGAGAGTCTGCAGGAATCATCCTTACATATATGCTTGCTTGACTTGCAAGAGAAGAAAACATTCCACTTTGTCCTACTGCCACAGAAACAAGCTCTATATTTTGGTCGTTCATCAATATTTGTTCAACTTCTTTAGTATATTTGTCCATCTGATCTAAAGAGGTTCCCGGTTTAGCTTGCAAATTAATATTAAATTCCCCCCACTCAGCAGCAGGCATAAAAGTAGCTTTTAGATATTTTTTCGACAATCCTATAGCAAAAACAAACACAAATATAGCAATAGTAAGAGTAGCAAATTTCCAACTTACAGAAAAATGTCTGTTATTTTTGCCAAACTTAAAATCTAATACTTTTGCTTCTACAATAAAAGAAGCCAATTTTTTGTATGAACGCTCTAAAACATTAAAACTCTTATTAAACCAATCTACTGTAACACTTCTAAAAAGTTTAATTACTACTTCTTGGATTTTCCATTTTTTTACTTTCTTAGCATTATGGGCAGGAATCATGTACGCTGAAAGCAAAGGTGCAATTGTTAAAGCATCTAATATAGATATTAACATAGCAAAAACAACTGTTAACCCAAACTCTTTAAAAAATTGTCCCATAACGCCGCTTAAAAAAGCCACAGGCAAAAATACCGCTACAACAGTGCTTGTTGTAGCTATAACGGCCAAAGTAACTTCATTTGTTCCATCTAAAGCTGCTTTTATTGGGTTTGCACCTTCTTGGTAATGTCTAAAAATGTTTTCTCTAACAACAATAGCATCATCAATTAACAAGCCTACAGCTAGTGACAATGCCATTAAAGACAACACATTTAAACTAAATCCAAAAGTATACATAAAAACAAAAGAGCCTATTAAGCTGTTTGGCAAAGAAAGTGCCGTAATAAAAGTTGAACGCCAACTAGCTAAAAAGAAATAGACAACTACAACTGCAAGGAAAACTCCTTCAATAATTGTAGATTTAACATTTTCTATATTCATTCTTACGCCATTGGCCGCATCAGAAATCATAGTAAGTTGAGGTTTACCATCATACTGTAAATACTTCTGGTTAACTTCCTCAATTTTTTTCTTTAGTCCATTTGATATTGCTACATCATTACCTTTTGCCTGTCTATAAATTTGTAATAATAAAGCAGGCTCTGAAACAAACTTACCATCTTCTATAACGTCTATTCTTGCACGTGAAACTTCTTTTTCAACACCATCTTCTACTGTAGCAACGTCACCAACTATAACATGTTTATCATTGCCCAAAAAATTTACAACAACATCGTTAATTTGAGATATAGATTTAAACTCACCAAGAGTTCTAAACTCTACTTCATTTACTCCTCTATTTACTTTTCCTGCAGGGATGTTTAAAGAGTTTAGCTTAATTTTTGCTGCAAGAGATGTAAGCGTAAGTTCATAATCTTTAAGTTTTTTCTTATCTGCGTTAATATGTATTTCCCTCTTTTGGCCACCAATAATGTTTATTTGCGACACCCCAGAAACTTGAGACAAATCTTTGGAAACTACATCATCAGCAAAATCATACATTTGTTTAGGAGTAAGGCCTTTTGCTTTTAAACTGACAGTTCCTATAGGAAGACTATTAATATCTGCTTTTATTATCACTGGTTCTTTTACATCGTCAGGTAAGTTAAGCCTAATCTGTCCTACTTTATCTCTAACTTCTTGAGTTGCTATATCAGGATCTTTAGAAAGTTGGAACTCGCAGAAAACTATAGACACGTTATCTTGGTTTATTGAATTGACGTGCTTTAAAGCTGAAACTCCACTAACAGCATCTTCTATAGGTTTTGAAACAAGTTGCTCTATTTCTGCCACGCCCGCACCAGGATAAGTAGTCATAATTAGAACATACGGAAATTCCACATCAGGGAACATCCTAACACTAAGGTTACTTAAAGAAATTGTTCCCAAAATAATAAATGCCATAAGTAATGCCATTATAAAAGTCGGTCGTTTAATTGCTATTTTTGCTAAATTCATTATATTATTCCTCTAACTGTAATACTTTTTAATTTATTTTTATTTCAAAATTATAATCATAAAATGTTTTTGCTGTTTCAGATATTTTAATAAGCTCTAAAACGCTCCCAAGAACACCTAATGTAGCATCATCTAAAGCTTGTTCTGTTTGCAAAACTAAATAAGTTGTTGTTCTTCCTGTTTTTAACAACATCTCGTCTTCTTGTTTTCTTTGTTTTTGTATTTCCTCTATTTCTACAGTAAGAATATTTTTCAACTTCGCATCATTCCAATCATCTAAAAGTTGTTGCCAATCATTATTCCCTTTAAGAGACAAATATTTTGCTTTTTCTTGAGCCGAAACTTTTGCTGCTTCATAACCTTGATCTAACACTTTCCTTAATTTAAAATTTAAAGGTAAACTATACCTCAAACCTAAAGAGTATGAAGGTCTTTCAGCTTTTGTTAAGTTATCTTTAACAAATTCAAAGTCCTTATCTAATCCATTAAGTGCAAATTGGCCATTTAAAACCAAATCTGCTCCGCTATTCTTTTTATTTGCGATTTGATCATACATGGCACTATTTACATCTTCTAAACCAGAAAGAACATCAAGTCTTGTACAATTTTTTTCAGGTTCATAATCACTATTAAAAGATTTTTCTTTGCCTTCAAACTTTTCAACATCGTACTTAACTATCCCATCTGATATAGACAAAAATTGGTTTAGAGCTCTTTCTGCTTTATTTTCTTGTTCGTAAGCATCTTTCAACTTTAAATTTCCAAGTTTTACTGCCGCTTGAGATTGCAAAAGATCTGATTTTTCTACTAAATCCATATTAAATCTTTTTTGGTTCCATTCTAAAATTTTTTGTAGTCTGTCTAAAGCATTCTTTCTAAAATCTACAACTGTTTTTGCATAAGATAAATTCCAATAAGCCATTTTTGCATTAAGCAAAGCATTTTGTTTTTGATACTCTGATAAATATAAAGCTGACTTTGCAATAGATTTAGCTTTTGCAATCGAAGCTTTTGTAGAACCGCCATTTATGTCTTTCCACAAAGACTGTTGTAGTTTTACAAATGGAGCTATATCAATAACATTACAATCCATAGCATCATTTGCAAAATTAGAGTCACTATGTGAGCCATTTAAACCCAAAGAAACTTGAGTACCAAGTCCAAACATTTTATTTACAGTTGCATCATAAGCAAAATTTTTTACTTCATCTGGCCTACCAAGTATAGAAAAAGGCCTACCACTTTTGTCATCTGCATAACTAGCTCCAGCACTTAAAGAATACGAGTATACCATTTCTATTTCAGCAAGTTTTCCTTTAACTGCCTCAATGTTTGATTGTATGGATTTTAATTCATTATTGTTTTTTAAAACTAACTCCAAATAATCATCCAAAGTTAAAACATCCGCATTTACATTGACTACAAAAAACAAAAAAACAAACACTAACTTTACTATTCTGTTCATTTACTTACATCTCCAATTCATAAAAACTAGTTTAATTTTAATTCTAACGCTACTACAATTTCTAAATGGCTAGTATGTGCAAATACGTCAACAGGAACAATTTCTGTTGGCTTATACTTACCACTTTCAATAATAATTTGCAAATCTCTTGCTAAGGTAGAAGGATTACAAGAAATATAAACAATCCTTTTGGCTTGCCAAGAAATCAAAAAAGTAATAACATCTTTTGTAAGCCCAGTACGAGGGGGATCAACAACTATTAAGTCAAACTTGTACTCTGTTGTATTAACCCAATCCCGACAACTAGAAACAAAAAATTGAGCATTACTAATATTATTTATTATCAAATTTTCCTTAGCATTTTCAATTGCTTGAGGCAATAACTCTATACCCATAACCTCTTTAACACTATAGGCCATAGACAAGCCTATAGCACCTGTTCCGCAATAGAGATCTAACAATATATCATTTTTGGAAGGTTTTAAAAGTCTTAAAACCTGATTATATAAAACCTCTGTAGCTTTTGAGTTTGTTTGAAAAAAAGAAAAAGGAGATATATTAAAATAAAAATCTTTGTTGCCAACATTAAGTTTTTCCCTTATTAACGGACTTCCATGCAATAAAACTAACTTGTCTAAATTTACATCATCTGATTTTTTAGAATTTATAGTCCAGTATAAAGCATCAACAAACGTTGAAAGTTCTTCTACAATAGGCTTTAATATATCTTGGTTTGTTTTAAGCTCATTTGTAACTATGTTTACAAGAAGCTGACCATTATTTTGAGCTTTACGTAAAACTAAATGCCTAAAAAACCCTTCATGTTTTTTATTATCATAAGCTAACAATTTAGTCTTTTTAGCAAAAGTTTTTACAATGTCTATAACTTTAACAAAATCTGCATCAGCTATAAAACAACAAGGTACTGAAATATACTTATCAAAACTCCCCTTTTTGTGGAGTCCTAAATCTAGAGAGTCGTTATTATTAAAAAAGCTAAGCTCTATCTTATTTCTATAGTGCCATTGCAAAGGACTTGGCAGTATATTAGAAACTGTTAAACCTGTAAAACTCAAAAGTTCTTTTAAATATTCTTGCTTTAAAGATAATTGGTTTTCATAAGAAATATTCTGAAAACAACATCCACCACAAACACCAAAGCAACTACATTTAGGCTCAATTCTATCTTTGGATTTTAAAGTAACATTTTTTAAAATACCTTCTCTATAAGTCTTTTTATCTCTTAGAACTAAAACTTCTGCACTTTCTGCTGGTAAAAGCCATTCTGTAAATAGAACTAAACCATCCTCACACCTACAAAGAGAACGACCAGGAAAAACAATTTTTTCACAAACAACATTAATAATTTGATTTTTTAAAGACATGACTTTACTTCTTTCAAAGACTGATTTCCTTTTTTATTTATCTATAATTGGTAAACTGTAAAGGCAAAGAAAAAGAAACTTCTTTTAAATAAGCTATTACTTGTTGCAAATCATCTTTTTTAGAAGAAATCACTTTAACTTTTGCGCCGTCTATTTGTGTTTGAACTTTTATTTTAGAATCTTTAATAAGCTTTGACAATTCTTTAGCTTTACCTGAAGGAAGCCCAGAAATAATTTCAGCAACTTGCCTAATGTATCCTTCAAAAGCTTTTTCTTGAGCTTTGTAATTTAAAGACTTTATAGAAATGCCCCTTTTTGCAAAACGGCCCTCTAGTATGTCTTTTAAAGCTTTCATTTTGTAGTCGTCATCTGCAATAAGAGTAACTTTTTTATCATTCTTATTTAACTCAATAGAAGATTTACTTCCCTTAAAATCAAATCTATTTGAAAGCTCTTTTTGTGCTTGATTAACAGCATTTTCAACTTCCATCATACTTACTTCAGAAACAATATCAAATGAAAATTTATCAGCCATTTTAACACCTCAAAAACTACAACCTATTTAACATTACCTTTTATAATTATATATACAAAGAAAAAAACAAATAAAGCCATACACATATACGCTGGCCAGTCCGACACTAAATCAATGTACATTTATTCCCTCCTCATTAGCAATAAAATGAACTTGTATTGTACTTTATTTTATTAGTTATTATCAACACCTTGTAACACCCCTTCAGAACACTCTTTAAATTACAATGATCTGCAACATGCACTTCAAATTTCAATGATTTTCTTTTATGTAGACCGTATTTTATCTTCCTATTTGCAAGTAAAGACCGTTTTGCAAGTAAAGACCGTCTTTGTATTTCGATACATTACTTCTCTTTTACATTATCCCTACTAGGTTAAATTAATTTTAAAATTTTTTATACACTGGCGACATCAAACGTAACTTTTCAACAATTTTAGGCAATTGTTCCAAAACATAATCAACATCATCTTTGGTATTATAGTGTCCAAAAGAAAATCTTATAGCTCCTTGAGCAGACACAGGGTCAACACACATGGCTTGCAAAACATGCGAACCACCAAACCCTATCGCACAAGCAGAACCCGTAGAAGCAGCTATGCCATACATATCTAACATTACAAGCAAAGCCTCACCCTCTATATACTTAAAACTTACATTTAAAATATTAGAAAGAGCCCTATTACCACTTCCATTAATTATTATTTCTGGGATTTTTTTTATAATCCCTTCTTTTAACTGTTCTCTCAAAAATAATACGTGTTTATCATTTTCTTCCAAATTAGCATTGGCTATATCAAATGCTTTAGCAATACCGACAACATAAGGAATATTTTCCGTACCTGGACGAAGTGCATTTTCTTGACTACCACCAAAAGTTATAGGTTTAATTTTTGTTCCTTTTTTTACATATAAAACGCCTATACCTTTTGGAGCGTAAAACTTATGCCCCGACATTGTAAGCAAATCTACTTTTAATGTTTTAACATCTAAACAAGCTTTCCCAGCTGTTTGAACTGCATCTGTATGAAAATAAACTTTATTTTTTCTATTTGCATTTATTGTTTGTAAGTAGGTTCCTATTTCCTCTATAGGCTGTATAGCTCCCACCTCATTATTTGCATGCATCACACTTACAAGGATAGTGTCATCTCTAATAGCTTGTTTTAAGTCATTTAAAGAAATATTTCCGTCTTTGTCCACATCAAGGTAAGTTACGCTGTAGCCATTTTTTTCAAGATGTTGACAAGAATACAAAACAGCATGATGCTCAATTTTTGTAGTAATTACATGACCTTTTGTAT
This sequence comes from Endomicrobium sp., assembly GCA_031266185.1. Lineage (GTDB taxonomy): Bacteria > Elusimicrobiota > Endomicrobiia > Endomicrobiales > Endomicrobiaceae > Endomicrobiellum > Endomicrobiellum africanum. Next base: position 16,904 of record JAISBM010000021.1, read on the forward strand.
CTTGAGTGTTTACTATACCAAAAATTGCGATATTGTCCGACTCAGTACCAGACCCTGTAAAAAATATTTCGTCTATATTAGCGTTTAAAAGAGAAGCTATTTTTTCTCTGGACTTATTTAAAGCTTCTTTTGCTTGTCTCCCAAAAGAATGAATACTTGAAGCATTACCATACATACCAGAAAAGTACGGCTCCATTTCTTTTATAACTTCAGCATTTACTATTGTAGTAGCGCTATTATCCAAATAAACTTTATTTTCTTGCATGTAATTAATTGGCCTCTTTGTTTTTAGAAACTTCTTGCTTATTTTTATTATGTTCTTTTAAAGTATCTGCAAACAGATGCTGTCCATCACCCTTAGAAACAAAAAACAAACTTTTTACCTTTGCAGGATATAGTGTAGCTTTTATTGACGCAATCCCTGGACTACATATAGGGCCTGGCGGAAGGCCAGAATGCAAATATGTATTATAGGGAGACTTAAACTTTGTGTCTTCTATAGTGAGTTTTTCTTTGTTTATGCCCATAGCATACAAAACAGTTGCGCAGGATTGCAATCTAATATTTTTTCTAAGTCTGTTATAAAAAACTGCAGATATTATTGGTCTCTCATTAGCTTTTAGTGCCTCTTTTTCGATAATTGATGCAAGAATTACAATATCTTTAAAATTCATATTTATTTCTTTTGCTCTTTGCAGCATGTCTGGTGTTATTTTCTTATTAAATTCATTGTACATCATATCTATTATTTGTTCTTCACTCATTCCAGGAACAACAAAATATGTTTCTGGCATCAAATAACCTTCTAAGTTTCTCATTGCTGCTATTTTAATAAATTTCTCTTTATCAATTTCTATATTTTTAGATATTATTTGAGCTATCTGCTTATTATTACTACCTTCAGGAATTGTAAATTTTATACTATTTTTTGATCCTGTTATTAAATCTTTTAGTATTGTAACCATAGTGTCTTTACAAGAAAAAGTATAGACACCTGCTTTTAACTTACTGCCTGCATTTTTAAAATCAACCAATTTCAAAAATAATCTTTTAGATAATATCAGATGATTTTCTTTAAGTTGATTAGCTATAGAAAAAAATGTTGCTCCTTGATTTACCACTATTGTAATATGCCTGTCTGGAAGTAATAAATATACAGACAAAAAAATAACAATGAGCGTTGTAAGCACAAGTGCAATTAAAGAAATCTTTATTTTTTTAGCCACAATTGTTTAAGTTCCTCGTTTATTTCATTTTTTATATCAATATCAAGCCCTCTTAATTTTCTTGACGTTTTTCCTTAGTCCTCTTAGACAAAAACATCTCTACAATCTCACACTTTGCACCACTTGTACCTACCCTACGTCTTATACCTTTGTCATTTGTAATGACTGTTATATATACATTAAATAACTAACAACTTGAATAGAAAAAAGGAATCGACACTTTTTTATAACACATCATAATAGCATCCCTTAATTGAATAGGCAATATATTACAATTATCTAATTTACTTATTTTGTGATACAATTTTTTCTCCTTGTTTTATTATTAACATAAATCGAGTTTCGCTCATAAAACTTCATTTTTTTGAAGAAACTTCTTTTCAAAATTATAACATTTAATGTTGGTCTAGAATTGAGTTTAAATTAATGAAACTATAAACTTTGTAAAACCTTTTATATCGCATTCAACACTTGCCTTCTCTAAAGCTTGAATATACTCATTTCTACGTCCAACAGGAATAATTACCCAAGAATAACCTCCGGATATCAACATTATGTTCATCAAAAATCTTGCCATTCTTCCGTTCCCGTCCATATATGGATGAATATAGACAAAAAAGAAATGCCCTAAAACTGAACGAACTTCTGCTGATGGTTCATTTTTCAACAAATCAAAAAAAACAGGAATAGTCTCTCTTACTGCTTGCAGATTTAACGGAGTATGCATTGAAGAACGAATATATACCTGATGTGTTCTATAACCTATTAAATCAGAAGGTTTTAATAGTCCTGCTGAAACGCTTGGAGAGAAAAGTTCCTTATACCAAGTTTGATGATCTTTGTTGGCAATATACCCGGAATTTTCTCCTCGCAATACTTTTGACGCACTTTTTTTGACGGATTGAAAACATTGCCAATAACCGCGAGCTGCCATAGTATCTTGCAGTTTTGCGTCTAATATATTCCCATCAGGATTCCATTTTCCGCTTTTAACTTTTTCTATCAATTCATCACTTACCTTATACCCTTCAATAGATAATGAATTATATGCGTCCATTCCATATTTTGCCTCTATTTCTTTAAGGCATGTTTCAATCTTTGCAGACTTTTGCTTTTTAGTAGGAAAAAGCTTAATCACATCTTTACGCATTGTTCCCCATGTTAGCTTTAATCTAGAACAATATGGAGACTCACTACGCGAATATGACAATTTATAAACATCGTTAAACGGATTTTCCTCTTTGATGTTATAACCAAAACTTTTCATTGTTTTTATAATTTTATCAGCGTAGTCTATGTATCCAATGCTTCTAAATGCACCCGCAAGTCTACCGGCTTTCATAGTGTGTCCTTTATCAACTAAAATTTTTAATATGTTTTCTATATCACGTATCTGTGACAAACAAACACGTATTGTAATTGGGTCTTTTTTAAAAAACTCTGGTCTGCATTTAATAAGCGCCTCGCTTAAAGAATATAACCTTAAAGCAAAATCAGTCTCTTGAAAAAGAGGACTTGCAATTTGGGCCTTAAAATACAATATGGAGGTATTATGTAAAAGTTCTAAAGTATTATTTGTGCTTTTCAATGTTCTAATAATGACCTGATAAGGAACATCTTTATTTCCACCGTAAAAAGATAAGGATTGTTCTGCTGATAGACACCAGTTTTTGCCAAAGCGTGAATTTGCATATTTTGCTACAAAATGCCAAAAAGATGAAAACCAAACAATACTGGTATTATTAGATGGGTCTGACAGTATATACCAACCTTTTAAAACTTCTTTGAGAAAACCATTTTTAACAAGTCTTTGCAAATGGATTCGTGATAATTGATTTGCTTCAACAACAGTTACTATACCGTTATTAGTAACTTTCTGCAATTTTTTTAAAGAATTCGCTAAGATCTTCTGTATAGTTGCCATATTTTTCTCTTACATTGCGTATAAGAAATACTCTTATATTATGTATAAGCTTTACTCTATTTGAGATTATTATATTCTTTTACATTTGTCAATGAGATGTATTATCTAATCATAATAAAAATTAATTTTTGCATTGATTCTTTACATTAATAATTGAAATAAAATTAAAGAGATATTTTGTTTCCAGTCAATGCTCCCATGTCTATACATCTAGCAACAATCTTTATTTTTAGCCACATTTGGAATCATTTTAACGTCTTCTTTTGCTGCTACTAACATACGCTATTTTTCAGAATTTATATAATTAACGCAAAAAAGCGCGTAAGGACAAAAGTCATTACACGCCTTTTACTTCATTATTTGTTTAACTTTTTAACTAACATTTACAATCCAGCAATGCTATAGTCTATATCAAATAGCATACCTTAGCATGTCCATTAGAATATGATGCTGATTTGCATTAAAGTCATTATTCATAAATACTCAAATCCTACTCCTAAGAGCTCCACTATCACTATGAAGTACCCTTGTCCCTACTTTAACTTTCTGTAAGTGTTCAGTATCAAAGGAGATAGATTGGTTTTCAGGTAATGGTGTTTCTTTACCAAATATTGTTATATCAGAATATCTTAGAAAAGTTTTAGACACAGAAGTTTGCATTAAAAATATATAGGATTTCATATCAAAACCAATAATGTATTAGACACAAATATGTCGTTTAAGTTTATTATATTGTAACCATCTGTATATAATGCAGTAAGTCCTCTACAACATAAGGCTAAGTGATTTTATAAGATTATTAGGAAAACTTTAAAGAGCTTACTTACATCGCATGTCTAAATAAGTCTGCAAAATAAGAGATGCAGCTATTTTGTCTTTTAAGCCTTTACGTTTTTGCCTTGACATGTTTGCTTCACAAATTAACATTCTTTCTGCTTGAGATGTAGTAAGGCGTTCATCTACTGTTGCAACACCAATATCTGAGATTATTTTAATTTCTTCTACAACTTTACGCACAGACATTGCTATTTCGCCTTCTGTACCATTCATATTTATCGGAAGACCAATCACTATACAAGACACGTCATTATTTTTTGCGATATTTACAATTTCTGCAGCATCTTTTTTTAAAGACACGCTTTCAATTATATCAAACGGACTAGAAACAACTTGTAAAATATCTGTCATGGCTATACCTATACGCTTTAAACCATAATCTATCCCCATAATTCTACTCATAACACCCACTTATGTTTTTTATTTAAGTTCTTTATCAACTGCTTCTTCAATAACTTTATCTGAGGGTTTGCTTATTGTTGTGCCAGCAACTTTCACATTTGGAGCACTAAAACATTTTTCTAAACATATAGATGCAGATATATTTACTTTATCTTTATAGTTTTTATTTTCAACATAATCTACAATATGTTTTAAAATTTCTTTTGACCCTTTTTTCATGCAGTGGTTACCAAAACAAACATTAACCTCCACACCTTTGTTGTCATTATCTGAAATTGCTACACTTTCCTTATAGCGTTTCTTGTATTTATAATGCGTATGTAAGTACTCATGAGCTTTTGTACTACCAGGTGCACCGCCAAGATAATCATTATATAATTTCTGAACATAAGGGTTATCTTGCGGTTTATGAAGCTCTAAGGTTTTATCATTTTCGTATAAAACTTTTGCTCTATTTTGTCTTGTAACTAAATCATTATAAACAGGCTGACCAGCTCCTCCTACACACCCCCCTGGGCAAGCCATAACTTCCACAAAATCGTACTTTCTCTTTTCAGTTTTAAGTTCTCTTAAAACTTGTCTTGCATTTTTTAATCCATATATAATTGCGATTTTTAGTTCTCTGCCTAAAAGATTTATTGTTGCTTCTCTTATTCCATTATCGCCTCTTACAAAACTAAATTGTTCTGACTCATCTTGACCATCAGCCATACTAGTTGCAACATTTCTTAGAACAGCCTCTGTTACGCCACCAGAATTACCAAATATCACACCCGCTCCTGTTTTAAAACCAAGTGGCATATTAAAAGCATAAGGCTCTAAGTCTTGAAACCTCAATCCTGATTCTTCTATTATCATTGCAAGTTCTTGAGTAGTTATAACATAATCAATATCTATCTCTCCATTATCTGCAAGTTCTTTTCTTCTTGCTTCATATTTTTTAGCTGTGCACGGCATAATAGAAACCACAACCAAATTTTCTTTCTTTACACCTAAAACTCTTGGCATAATTCTTTTAGCAATTGACCCATACATGCCCTGAGGAGAACGACAAGTTGAAAGATTTTTGATAAATTCTGGATAGTACTGCTCAACAAACTTCACCCAGGCAGGACAACAAGAAGTAAATAAGGGAATATTATTATTTTCTTTCACCCTCTCTAGAAACTCATTAGCTTCTTCTACTATAGTCATATCGGCAGTAAATGATACATCAAAAACTTTATAAAAACCCATTGTTTTTAAAGCTGTAACAATCCTACCAGCAGCTTCAGTACCATTTTCTTTAGCAAGTCCAAAAACTTCTCCAATCGCAGCTCTAACAGCAGGAGCTATAGCAACTATAACTTTTTTATTTTTATCACTTAAAGCTTTCCATACTTCTCTAACTTCTGACCTAGGAGTAATTGCACCTGTTGGGCAAACTCTGCTACATTGTCCACAATATACACATTCGGACAACTCTAAATCTTTACCAAAACTTGGACAAACCACAGATTTTGAGCCTCTATTTACAAATCCTAAAGCACCTATACTTTGTATTTCATCACAAAACCTTACACAGTCACCACACAAAACGCATTTATCTTGCTCTCTAACTAAAGCATATGTAGATAAATCTTTGTCTGTCTTATGAGTAACATTCTTAAACCTAACAGTTTCTATACCAAGTCTTCTTGCAAGAGTTTGAAGTTTACAACTCTGACTTTTTTGACAAGTAGTACACTCTCTGTCATGGTTTGCAAGTAAAAGCTCTATCACAATTTTTCTCATATTGATTATCTTTTCAGTATTCGTGCTGATAACCATTCCAGAGCTACAAGGAGTAGAACAGGCTGGAATTATCCCCATATTTTCAACTTCAACCATACAAAGCCTGCACGAACCGTATGTACTTAATTCTGAATGATAACAAAAAGTTGGGAGCTCTATTTTTGCTTTCCTTATAACTTCTAAAATATTTTTTTCATTGTCAAAAAAAACTTTTATGCCATTTATTATCAAATATTTTTCCATAATTAACTCCTGGAAATAGCATTAAATTTACAAGAATCTTTACATACTCCACATTTAATACATTTTAATACATCAATTTTATGTTGTTCTTTAAGTTTTCCAGTAATAGCCTTTACAGGACATTTACTAGCACATAAACCACAACCTATACATTTGTCAGTTATTTGATAGTTCAACAACTCAGCACACTCACCCGCAGGACATTGCCTATCTTTTACATGTGCTTCATATTCATTTTTAAAATATCTTAAAGTAGATAGTACTGGGCTTGGAGCTGTCTTGCCAAGACCACACAAAGAGCCTATTGCAACAGCTTTTGCAAGTTCTTCTAATAAAGATAAAGTATTGTTATCTGCTTTTCCTTCTGTGATATCTGTAAGCATTAAAAGCATTTGCAATGTTCCTTCTCTACATAAAACACATTTACCACAAGACTCACTTTGAGTAAACTGCATAAAAAATTTAGCAACATTTACCATACAGTTATGTTTACTCATAACAACAAACCCGCCAGAACCTACCATTGCTCCAACAGTTTTCAAAGAATCATAATCTAAAGCCATGCTTAAGTGTTCTTTGGTTAAACAGCCACCTGAGGGTCCACCTATTTGTACAGCTTTAAAGTTATCTTCGCTTAAGTTCCCTTTATCATCTGGGACACCACCTGCAATATCAAAAACAAGATGCCTTAAAGTTGTACCAAATGGTACTTCTACAAGCCCTGTATTTAAAACATTTCCCGTTATTGCAAATATCTTTGTACCTGAAGAACTCTCTGTTCCATTCTTTTTAAAAATATCTGCACCATAATTAATTATTATAGGAACATTAGCAAGCGTTTCAATATTATTTATAGCAGTAGGTTTCCCCCAAAGACCACTTTGAGCAGGTATAGGCGGTTTTGGTGAAGGCATACCTCTTTTACCTTCAATAGAAGCTATTAGGGCTGTTTCTTCTCCACAAACAAAGGCCCCTGCTCCTTCCATAACATGTAAAACAAAATTATGTTTTGACCCAAAAACATCATTGCCAAGTATACCAATGTCAGTAGCGTCTTTTACAGCTTTTTGCATTCTAGAAACCGCCAAAGAGTATTCCGTTCGAACATATATATAACCCTCATCTGCCCCTATTGCTTTTGCTGCAATTATTAAACCTTCTATAACGCTGTGAGGATTCCCTTCCATAACACTTCTGTCCATAAAAGCACCAGGATCACCTTCATCTCCATTACAAATAACATATTTTTTTACGGATTCTTGAAGTCTAGTAAAGCCCCACTTTTTGCCTGTTGGGAAACCAGCTCCTCCACGACCGCGCAATCCTGACTTTATAAGTTCATCACAAATTTCTTTATCAGTCATGTCTACACACGCTTTTTTTGCTGCTCTATAACCGCCATTTGCTATATATTCTCTAATATTTTCCGGATCTATAACACCGCACTGTTTTAAAACAACCCTGTTTTGTTTTGTATAAAAAGGTATGTCTTCTTGACCTTTACAAATTCTGTCTTTATCGTGATAACACAATCTGTCTATCATTTTACCTTTTAAAATAGTTTTTTCTAAAATTTCTTTAACGTCAGAGGTTGTAACTTTTGTATAAAGTATACCTTGAGGCAAAATATTAACTAAGGGTCCATGCTGACAAAATCCTTGACAACCACTTTTAGAAATCAAAGTACCCTTATTTTCTTCTTTTAGCTCTATATGAGCATCCATTTTCATTTGTCTAGACATGTCTACAAGACTTTTAAACACATCTAAAGAACCGTTTGCCACACACCCTGTACCTGCACAAACAATAATTCTTTTTTTTATATTTTTCTTTGAATTTTCAAATTCTTGAGTTATATTTTCTAAATCTATATTCATAACTTACCCTTTATTTGCTCAATTAATGTAACAGCTTTAGATGCAGTCATTTGTCCGTATACTTTATCGTCAACAACAAGAACTGGAGCAAGTCCACAAGCACCAAGACAAGCAACAGTCTCTAAAGTAAAGAGCATATCTTTTGTTGTTGTCTCAGACTCACTTAAATTAAGTTTTTTCCTTAAAGCTTCTATTATGCTTGATGATTTTTTTACATGACAAGCTGTTCCATCGCAAACTCTTATAATATGTTTACCTTTAGGAGTTAATGAAAAATGAGAATAAAAAGTTGCTACACCATAAACTTTTGCTGGAGAAATATTTAAAGCTGAAGATATAAAAGCTAAAATTTCTTGAGGTAAGTATTTATACTCTTCTTGTATAGCTTGCAAAATTGGAATTAGTTTTGATTTATCAAAAGAATAGTCTTCTAAAATACTGCATACAGATTTAAATTTTTCGTAGTTTGATTTCATTTATCTCTCCAAAAAAGTTACAGTGAAAAACTTATATAGTGCATTTAAAGTCTTTACATTATTAGGACAAAATAAGCCTACTTTTATCTAGAATTTACGGCCCTTATAAAACTAATGTTTAGCGATATATTACTAAAAAACAATCTATACATAAACAGTTAAATTAACAAAAGTGACTACTACAAAACAAATAGTTTATCAATTTTATTTATATCAATTCTTAACTATTATAAACAAACCACTTAATTTTTAAACCAAACTGTTTTATCGATCTAACAAACTGTTTTATACTTCCAAACAACTTGCCAATTTCAAAATTTTTTTTAACTGTATTAGCTTTATTATATATAGAAGAAATGTTTTCTGAAATAAACTCTTGACTATTTACATCTTTTGTAGTTTGTTGCTTTTTTGCAGATTCATAAGGCTCCTCTAAAACAACCTCTTTAGCATTAAATGCATCTATATTATCTACAACAAAAGAATTCATGAAAAACAATAAAGCTAGAAAAAAAATCAATTTTTTTGTCATGTTATTTTTTTTGTTTTGATAAAAGATATTTCAATATTATTGGCGTAATAAAAGTTGTAAGCATTATAACAGCAACTAAAGCACTATAATCTTTTATTCCAAAAACACTATTTTTTAAACCAATACCAGCAAATATCAAACCAACTTCTCCTCTTGGAACCATAGAAACACCTATTAAAAATTTATTAATACCTTTTTTAAATACAACAAAGCCGGCAGCAACTTTACCAATAAAAGCTACAACAAAAAGTATTGCCATTAAAGCTAAAATTTCTCTATTTGTAGCAACGAAAGGGTTAAAAGTACTTATATCGACATTAGTTCCCATTAAAACAAAAAAGATAGGAACAAAAAATGCATAAATGGGTTTAATATCTCTTTTAATCTCTTCACTTTGCTTTATTGTAGAAAGTATTAAACCAGCTACAAACGCACCTACTATCGGAGCAAGACCAACTTTAGTTGAAAACGCAGAAATAATAAAACAAAAGGCTATACTTATAATAAATGCTACATGTGATTGTTTCATTTTTACAACAATTTTAAAAATAGAAGGAGCAATAAGCACTCCTGCTAAAATAGATAAAACTAAAAACAAAATAGCTGTGCCACTTATAGAAGCAACTGTGCCAAAAGTAACAGTTCCTCCCTGCACGAGCTTTAAAACAACAGCTAGTATTGCAAGGCCTATAACATCATCTATAACAGCAGCTCCTAAAACTATTTTTGCTTCTTGTGTTTCAAGCCTGTTTAGGTCCATAAATACTCTAGCAGTAATACCAACAGAAGTTGCTGTAAGTACTGCTCCTGCAAAAATTGCTTGAGTACTTGTAAGTCCAAAATGTAAAAACACAAAATACCCTAAAAAGTAAGGTACTACTACTCCTACAGCAGCTACCGCTGTTGCCCAAAGACCAGCTTTTAAAAACTCTTTCATGTCTGTAGAAAGACCCACTTCAAAAAGGAGTATAATAGCACCAAGCTCTGATATATTAGAAAGAATTACTGTTTCATGTACAAGACCTAAAACGCTTGGACCTATAACGATACCAGCTAAAAGTTCTCCTATAATAGCACTTTGACCAAGCTTTAAAGCAAGTTCGCCAAAAATTTTTGCAAAAAATAAAATGCTTGCTAGAGCTGTTAAAAATACAAAAACGTCATGCATACACTTTCTCCTGGACTTTAACTATCACTAATCTTTTGCCAAGGTTTGCCACAGGCAAAAGTTTCATGGCAGCCTTCTCTTATACAACTTGGACCTGCATTATTAAAAAGCAAAGGCGCCTCTTTTTTAACGAGATCTAACATATAACAAGCTAACTCTTGTATTTCCCATTGAGCTCTATTACAAGTTCTTAAAGAAAAAAAGTGTCTTAACTCTCTTGCATTCATAGTAAAGAGGATTTTTGTAGTACTAGCGTTAGGAAGAATAAATCTTGCATCTTCAGCAAGAACACCTGCATCTAAAAACTCTTTATAAAGTTTTTCTACATGACTAAAAAAATCATTATATTTTTTTAAAAGGTTTGTGTGTTTTTTTATACTTTCCGGCACAATAAACTCAAGCCCATCCTTAAACTTAACATATCGTTGACTTTGAACTGAAAAAGAAGCTACTCTATGCCTTGTAAGTTGAGCAAGTAACACTCTTGAAACACCTTCAACTCCAAAAGTAAAAGATGCATGCTCTAACACAGAGTAATGCCCAGAAGAAATAACTTTAGATAAAAGCTTTTCGATTTTTTCTTTATCAAAACTTTCAGAAAGTTCATCTATAGTTGTAGAACTGTAACAAAGTCTTGCAGCTAATGCACAAACTTTTTCAGGTTCTGGGGTGAACTGTAATAGTTTAACTTTCATAAAAAACCAATTCCCTATATATGCAAAATTAAAACCATGTAACTTTTTTGTTTACTTCTATAGTCTCTTCTCTTTTTCTTCCAAGAGAAATTAAATCTATAGGAGCACCAACTAACTGTTCTAAACGTTTAACATACTTCTGAGCCTTAACAGGCAACTTTTTAAAGTCTCTTATTCCTTTAATTTGCCCATTAAAGCCTGGCATATGTTCATAAACAGGTGTTGCGTATTTTTGAATTGTTCTTGAAGCTGGAAATTCTTTATAAATTTTGCCTTTATATTTATATGCAACACATATCTTTATTGTTTTGATATCTTCCATACAGTCAAGCTTTGTAAGAATTAAATGTTTTATACCACTTACCCTAACACTATGGCGCACAACAACTGCGTCAAACCAACCACAACGACGGGGTCTACCTGTTGTTGCTCCATACTCTTTCCCTTTCTCTCTTAAAAAGTCTCCTGTTTGGTCAAAAAGTTCTACAGTAAACGGACCTTCTCCAACCCTTGTAGTATACGCCTTAACTACACCCAGCACATTTTTTATATGTGTAGGGCCTATTCCAGCGCCTACACATACACCACCAGCTATAGGGTTAGAAGAAGTTACGTAAGGATATGTCCCAAAATCCAAATCCAAAAGTGTACCTTGAGCACTTTCAAAAAGAATTTTTTTATTTCTATTCATTGCCTCTTCAATCATAAAGCCTGTGTTAGCAACAAAAGGTTTAATAAATTTTGCAAGTTCTTCTCTATCTTTCAAAATTTCTTTTTTCAATTTTGCTATATCTACATTGTTCTTAATTAATATTGGCGCCTTTTCTAAAAGATTCTTTTCTAACAAATCTATAAAAACATCTTTCTCTAAATAATCTATTACTCTTATACCTATTCTTTTTACTTTATCGGCATAACAAGGGCCTATCCCTTTCTTTGTAGTACCTATCTTAATATCGCCTTCCTCAAGAATACCATCTATTAATTTATGATAAGGAAGAATGACGTGCGCTTGTTCACTTATAAAAAACCTACCTTTTACAGGTATTTTAGTTTTTCTAAGTAAAAAAATTTCTTCTCTCAAAGCTTTAGGATCTATTACAACTCCATTGGTAATTAAACAGTATCTATCAGGGAAAAGTATTCCAGACGGTATTAAATGAAGGACAAACGGTTTGTTTTTGTGTATGAGAGTATGTCCTGCATTATTGCCACCTTGATAACGAACAATATAATCTGCTTGTTCTGCAAGATAATGTACAACTTTGCCTTTACCTTCATCTCCCCATTGCGTACCTAAAACAATTAATGTTGACATGATTTACCTTCCATAAAATAACCGTTTAAACTTTACAAAAAGTCTAAACGGTTTAAAATTTGGCTGGAAACGCCATTAGATTTAAAGCAAGCGCTCCCAACGAGATTTGAACTCGTGTCGCAGGATTGAAAATCCTGTGTCCTAGACCCCTAGACGATGGGAGCAGATGAGCCCGGTGCGGCTTGAACGCACGACAACCTCATTAAAAGTGAGGTGCTCTACCAGCTGAGCTACGGGCCCCTTAAATTAAATGAATTTTAAATCAGATAAAACAAAATGTTCAAGCTCACTAACAACTTAAAAATTATATCACAATTCATATTTCTTGTCAAACTTCTATATCAGCTATATACAAGTTTAGACATATTATTTTTTAAAACTCAACACCAAAACGAGCTTATAGCATATTTATAAATTAAATTTTATAAAGTTGGTCTAGTTTAGAACCTTATCGGAGTTACCTCAAAGAGCGGCTTATGAGCAATAAATATTTAATATTTCAAATTAGCTCTGTCTGAAGCAAAATTCATTTATGCCTTTCTTGTCTTTTCATTTTGCTAGTTTGCTAATTTGTTTAAATGTTTATTGCGATTGCTCTAGTAACGTAGATAAGAGTCTAAACTAGACCAACCCAAATCTATAAATATTATTTATCTCAAATAGATTATTAAAAAATTTTACCGTCATATTTTCTATGTTTTTTTGTCGCTCTTATACACAATTTTCATTCTAGCATATTTTGACAAATTTTTAATAATTTGTTTACAATAGCTTCTTCATGAATGAAAAAGATTTATTTTTATTTAATTTTATTCTAAATACAGATATATGCGCTACAAAATTTTTCAAACTACTTGAAAAATTTGGCAGTGTGGATAATATTGTTAAGTCAAACAAAAAAGATTTGATGTCAATAAACGCAATAGGGAACGCGCTAACAGAAAAAATTTCTAATTCTTTAAATTTAGATAAAGCATTAAAAGAACTTGAGCTTGCAGAGAAAAACAATATAAAAGTAATACTATACAATAGCAGTTTATATCCAAAAACTTTAGAAAACTTACCAGATAAGCCTCTTGTTCTGTACGTAAAAGGAAATATTATAGAATCTGATTACGATTCTGTGTCAATAGTAGGCTCAAGGAAGGTAAGTAACTATGGCAAAACTGTTACTTTGGAATTTGCTTCTTGTTTTGCAAAGCTAGGAATAACAATAATATCTGGACTTGCTAGGGGGGTAGACACTTTAGCTCACAGTTCTGCTATAGAAAGTCGCTCTAGAACTATAGCTGTTTTAGGAAATGGACTTTTGATAAACTATCCACCTGAAAACAAAAACCTCCAAGAAGAAATCGCCCAAAGTGGAGCTATAATAAGCGAATTTCCTTTGACTCAAAGTCCAGATAAAATCACTTTTCCTAGAAGAAATAGAATAGTAGCAGGACTATCTAAAGCCACTTTAGTAACAGAAGCATCTTATAATAGCGGAGCACTTATAACTGCAAAAATTTGCGCAGATTACGGCAAAGATGTTTTTGCAGTACCTGGAAACATTTATTCTGAAGTTTCTAAAGGCACTAATGAACTTATACAAAATGGGGCATATACAGCTTTAAACCCTAAAGACTTAGCAACTAGTTTGGGTTTCTCTTTAAAGAACAGCAAAACTAACAAACAAAACTTAAAAGGACTTGAGTTAGAAGTTCTTAATTTGATAGAAAATAACGAAAATGGCATACCATTAGACTTAATTGCTAATAAGCTAAATAGAAACATTTTAGACACATCTTGTGCATTATTAAAATTAGAACTGATAGGACTGATAAAAACAGCTCCTGGACAAATATATTTCAGAATTTACTAAATACATTTGACCGCATTTTTCAGAGAGGTAAAACAATGGCAAAATATCTTGTTATAGTAGAGTCTCCAGCAAAAGAAAAAACTATATCAAAAATTTTAGGTAAAGATTTTATTATAAAAAGTTCCTTTGGGCATATAAGAGATTTACCCAAAAGTAAACTTGGTATTGACATAGAAAACAACTTCAAGCCGACATATATAGATATGCCTAAATCAAAAAAAATTATATCTAATTTAAAAGAAATATCTGGCAATGTAAATAAAGTTTATTTAGCCACAGACTTTGACCGAGAAGGAGAAGCTATAGCTTGGCATTTAAAAGAAGCTCTCAAACTTCCAAATTCAAAAATTTCTAGAATAACATTTCATGAAATTACTCCAGAAGCGATTCTTGATTCTGTAAAACATCCACGAAATTTAGACAAGTGGCTTGTAAACAGCCAACAAACTCGCAGACTTTTAGATAGACTTGTAGGTTATAAGCTTTCTCCATTATTGTGGAAAAAAGTAAAAATAGGCCTTTCTGCTGGAAGAGTACAATCTGTAGCTGTAATGATTATATGTGACAGAGAAGAAGAAATAAAAAAGTTTATTCCTCAAGAATATTGGAGTATAGAAGCAGAATTATTAAAAAACTTTTCTTTTAAAGCACAACTCTTTGCAAAAAATGATGTTAAATTTGAAAAACTTTCTATAAAAAACGAAGAACAAGCAAACCAAATAATTAAAGATCTAGAAGGTGCAAAATACGAAGTACAATCTATAGAAACAAAACAACGTAAACGTTTACCTTATGCACCTTATACAACATCTACAATGCAACAAGACGCATCAAGAAGGCTTGGGTTTTCTGCATCAAAAACAATGATAATAGCTCAAAAATTATATGAAGGGATTAACATTGGAAACAACCAAGTAGGTCTTATAACATATATGAGAACTGACTCTTTAAACATTGCAAAAGGGGCTCAAGGAGAAACTTTAAAATTTATAGATTCTGAGTATGGCGACAAATTTCTACCAAAATCCTCTAGAATTTATAAAACAAAAACAAAAGGGGCTCAAGAAGCACACGAAGCTATAAGGCCAACATCTGCAAAAAGAAAGCCAAGCAACATAAAACAATATTTATCTAACGACGAATTTAAACTCTATGATTTAATATGGAAAAGATTCTTAGCAAGCCAAATGACAGAAGCTATTTATAATGTAGTAACAGTTACCATATCTGCAAACAAATATTCATTTAGAGTGTCCGGTAGCACACTAATTTTTGAAGGTTTTTTAAAAGTTTACAATATTGATGAAGAAGAAAAAGAAATAAAATTACCACCTTTAAAAGAAAAAGAAATATTAACTCTTTTAAAAATTATACCTACCCAACATTTTACAGAACCTCCTGCCCGTTACAATGAAGCAAGCTTGATCAAAGCTTTAGAAGAGCATGGTATAGGAAGACCATCAACATACGCCCCTACAATTAAAACAATTTTGGACAGGCTTTATGTTCGCCTTGACAAAAAAAAGTTTATACCTACAAACCTTGGCATTATTGTAAACGATGTTTTAAAAAATCATTTTGGGAACATTATTAATATAGAGTATACTGCACACGTTGAAGAAAAATTAGACAAGATTGCCGAAGATAAAGCTATCTGGCAAGATGTGTTACAAAATTTTTACAAACCTTTAGAAAAAGATTTAAAAGAAGCGGAAAAAAATTTAGAAAGACAAAGAATTAAACCTCAAGAAACCGAATTCAAATGTCCTAACTGCGGTAAAACTATGGTAATTAGAGACTCCAGAACAGGACAGTTTTTAGCTTGTTCTGGATATCCAGAATGTAAAACCACATTGCCGTTAAACAAAGAAGGAACTCCTGTGCAAGAGCAAGAAACAGATATGACGTGCGACAAATGCGGAAAGCCTTTAATTAAAAAAGTAGGTTTTAAAGGTAAAGAATACTTGGCTTGCAAAGGGTATCCTGAATGTAAAACAACTTATAATATAGACAGAAATGGTCAAAAAGTTATAAAGCCAGAACCAGAACATACTGGCATTAAGTGTGAAAAATGTGGTTCAGAAATGCTAAAAAGGATAGGTAAAAGGGGACCGTTTCTTACCTGTTCAGCATTTCCTAAATGTAGGAACTTACAATGGATAAAAACAGTCAAAGACCAAAATTTCAAAACACAAAAGAAAGTATCCTAGAAGAATTTTTAAAAACAATACTGTCTTTTGAAAAATATCTTGAAGCGGAAAAAAATTTTTCTAGTCATACTTTAAGAGCTTATTTAAAAGATATATTGGATTTTGCTATATTTTTAAAAAATAAACAAAAAAACTTTATAGACGCAAACAAGCATGACATTAGAGAATTTTTAGAAATTTTAAACACAAAAAGTATAAGCAAAACAGCTATTGCAAGAAAGTTTTCCACATTGCGCACTTTTTATAAATTTTTAATAATTAATGACATAGTAGCAAAAAATCCTCTAGAAGCCATGAGCGCCCCTAAAAAAGATAAGAAAGTCCCTTTATTCTTAACAGAAAATGAAATGCAGTCTTTACTTAACATTAAAGATATAAAGCTTCAAGATAAAGCAATGATTGAACTTTTGTATTCTTGTGGTCTTAGGATAGAAGAGCTTATGAATTTAAATATTAATAACATAGATTTTATATCTAATACTATTATAGTCAAAGGAAAAGGTAACAAAGAGAGAATAGTGCCTGTTGGCAACAAATGTTTAAACGCTGTAATGGAATACCTAAACCAACGACGCACTAACAAATTGCCTTACGATATACAATCTCCATTATTTTTAAACAAACATTTAAACAGGCTTGACCAAAGAACAGCAAGAAGAATTTTACACAAACACTTTATTAAAGCAGGACTTACAAAAAAAGTAAGTCCTCACACTTTACGACATACTTTTGCAACACACATTTTAGATAGAGGTTGTGACTTAAGAAGTGTACAGGAAATGCTTGGACATAAAAATCTTTCTACTACACAAATTTACACACATGTTACAATAGAAAGTTTAAAAAAAATATACCAAAAAACGCATCCGAGAGCAAAATAACAAAATATAACTTTTGAGGGATATTAAGTTTATGAAACAAAGTGACCACTTAAAACTTTTAATGGAAGAAACTGGCTGTGAACAACCGCAAGCAGAGCTTGCGTTAAACCTTTCTGACAACAATCTTGAAAAAGCCATATCTACAATAGGTTTCTTATTAAAATTTATAAAAATATTTAAAATTAAATTAATATTTTCAAAAGAAAACATATATGGACTAGTGCAGGTAGCAATCAATATGAAAACATCAGAAATCTTACGTTTCAGTACAGCATTTTCGCAAAATCCAACAATTTACGAAATATCTGAAACTATAGATTGGTTTTCTTTTGAAAAAGCAATTTTCTCATCTAGGCTTGAAGCTGGCTCTTTAGAAAAATATACTCAAAATATTGAAGAAAACTTTAGACTATATGTTCAACAAGCAATAAAAGAAATTATCTTTGTTTCAGCTGATGAAATTTCAGACATTATAAAAGCATTTTTTAGTCCAATTAATATAGACATTAAAATCCTAGAGGAAGAATTAAATCTCACACAATTTAAAAATTTTCCAGATCAAAATTTAAGGACCGATATCATGTCCTCTAAAGGATACGATATCGGTTTTGTAAAACTTGATGCTAAAATATTAGAAGATGAGGATGGAAAACCTATAAAAAAAATTCAAGAAGGAGAAACAGTACTTTCAGTAATAACAGATCAGAGAGATCTAGCACATTATCTTTTACATTTAATTGGCGGTAAAGAAAACGGCATTATATCACCAATACCTGCAACTGTGCAAAAGGTTTATTATAAAAACGAAAGTTTTGAAGTACACTTATATTATGCGTCTTCCATAACCGGACTTGCAATAGTTCAGAAAAATTCCAAATTAAAAACATTAGGAGAAAAACAACTTTGGTGGGAAAAAATCTTGCCTTGGTAAAAGCTTTCGTAACCTGACTTGACCGTTAGGGTTACCCCAACCTTATATTTTTATGTTTAAATCCCTCGTTTTTCCTTAATACAGGTCAAGTCAGGAAGGAAACGGTTAAAAATATTAAAGGCCTTCCAAATTTATTTAGGGAAGGCCTTTAAACTAAACAAACAAGGGTTATCTTGCTAAACTATTAATATTCCGGCATTGGAGGCATTCCTGCTCCACCCATAGGAGATTTTTGGGATTTTTCAGGGATATCTGTTACCAATGTTTCTGTAATAAGTACAAGGCCTGCAATTGAAGCAGCATTTTCTAAAGCTGTTCTTGTAACTTTGACTGGGTCAACAATACCAGCTTTTATCATATCTACATACTCATTGTTATCAGCATTATAACCATAAGAAGCATCTTTAGAATTTTTAATTTTATCTACTACTATGGAAGCTTCAAGGCCAGCGTTTTCTACTATCATTCTTATTGGACCTTCAAGAGCTTTAAGAACAATATCTATACCTGTTTTTTCGTCAACGTCTTGTGTTTGAACTTTTTCCAAAATTGATTGAGCTTTAAGTAAAGCCACACCACCACCTGAAACTATACCTTCTTCTACTCCTGCTCTTGTTGCATTTAGAGCATCTTCGACTTTGAATTTTTTTGTTTTCATTGCTGCCTCTGTTGCAGCACCAACATTTATAACTGCAACTCCACCAACTAACTTTGCAAGCCTTTCTTGGAGTTTTTCTTTGTCATAATCTGATTTTGTATCTTCGATTTGCTTGCGAATTTGTGCTATTCTTGATTGAATTTCTTTTTTATCGCCAAGTCCAGAAACTATTGTAGTGTTTTCTTTATCTACAACAACTCTTTTAGCTTGACCTAAAAGCTCCAAAGTCGCATTATCTAATTTTAAACCCATTTCCTCACTAATAACTGATCCGCCAGTAAGGATTGCTAGATCTTGAAGCATTTCTTTTCTTCTATCTCCAAAACCAGGAGCTTTTACAGCTATGACTTTAAGTGTACCCCGAATTTTGTTAAGCACCAAAGTTGCAAGAGCTTCACCTTCAATATCTTCTGCAATAATTAAGAAAGGCTTTCCTGTTTGAACAACTTTTTCCAAAAGAGGGAGAATTTCTTGCATTGAACTGATTTTTTTATCAGTAAGTATTATATAAGGATCTTCTAAAATGCCTTGCATTCTTTCTGTATCTGTAACAAAATACGGAGAGTTATAACCTCTATCAAATTGCATACCTTCTACAACATCAAGACTTGTCTCTGAGGATTTGCCTTCTTCAACTGTTATAACACCATCTTTACCAACTTTTTCCATAGCATCTGCAATTAAGTTTCCAATTTCTTTGTCACTTGCAGATATTGAAGCTATTTGAGCTATTTCTTCTTTATTTTTAACTTGTTTTGCATTTTTTTTAATCTCTGCTATAACTAAAGAAACAGCTTTATCTATTCCTCTTTTTATGTGATTTGCATTAGCTCCAGCAGTAATATTTTTTAATCCCTCATTAATTAAAGATTGAGCTAAAACTGTAGCTGTGGTTGTACCGTCACCAGCAATGTCATTTGTTTTTGAAGCAACTTCTTTTACAAGTTGAGCACCCATATTTTCAAATGGATCTTCTAGCTCTATTTCTTTTGCAATTGTTACACCATCATTTGTAACAGCAGGAGAACCAAATTTTTTGTCTAAAACCACATATCTACCTTTAGGTCCAAGTGTGACTTTTACAGCATTTGCAAGTTTGTCAACACCATTTTTCATAGCTTTACGAGCTTCATCATTGTAAATTAACTGTTTTGCCATATTACTCTCTCTCCTATATTATTTTTTATTAACCAAGTATTCCCAAAATATCATCTTGGGACATTATAAGATGCGCCTCATCATTAAGTTTTACTTCAGTTCCAGAGTATTTACCAAAAAGAACTTTGTCACCAACTTTTACATCTAAAGCAATTATTTTTCCATCATCAGTCTTTTTACCTGTACCTACAGCTATAACTTCACCTTCTTGAGGTTTTTCTTTTGCAGTATCAGGAATAATAATACCACCCTTTTTTACTTCTTTGGTTTCTGTAGGTTTAACCAAAACTTTGTCACCTAATGGCTTAAACATCTTACCTCCCTCCTTTATGTTAGTTTGTGCTTTTTTAGCACTATCAATGTACGACTGCTATTATATGACAAAAAATCTTTTTTGTCAATACTATTTTATAATTATTCTTGTCCGACAACTCAAATATATTTATCTCTTATTCCATTGTCTATATCTTTAAAAAAGTTGTCCAATATTTTCAAACTTGCATTATCAAGCCTAGCTTTATTTTTTTTAATTAAACTATACCCCACTTCTTTAACTTCTGGGCTTGCAAAATCTTCAAGATATTCCTTTAAAGTAACTAAAGCGTTGAGATCGCACATATTTTTTATGTGTCCAGGTTTTGCCAAGTTCATAAAATTCTCGCCTGTCCTATTCTTGCGATAGCAAGCAGCGCAAAAACTCGGCACATAACCTTGAGATAACAAAGATTTTATTATCTCATCTAGAGTTCTTTGATCATTAAGACTAAACTGTCTTTGTAAGTTATCATTGTGTAAAAAATTTCCATCATAACCGCCAGGAGTAACTTTAGACTCTGCACTTATTTGAGAAACACCTAAATTTACAAGCTCGTCTCTTAGCTGTGCAGTTTCTCTTGTAGACATTATAATGCCAGTATATGGAACAGAAAGTCTTAAGACTGCAACTATCTTTTTAAATTCTTCATCATTAATTTTATATTCTGGATTCGAAGCGTATACTGAACCAGGAGCAGGTTCAACACGTGGCACTGAAATTGTGTGAGGGCCAATGCCATAAGTTCTTTCTAAATACTCTATATGCATCATCATAGCAAGCACTTCAAAATATGGATTGTAAAGCCCTAACAACGGGCCTATACCAACATCGTCAACGCCAGCTTTAAAAGCATTGTCAATCGCATCTAAACGATTGTTTGGATCAGACTTTGCACCGTTAACATGAAGCTTTCTATAAGTTTCCTCATGGTAAGTTTCTTGAAATATTTGGTATGTTCCTATACCAGACGTTTTTAGTACTTTAAAACTCTCAATATCCATAGGCGCAACATTAATGTTAACTCTTTTTATTTTATTGCCATTATAACTTGCACTATATATAGCATTAACTGCACCTACATAATAATCTAAGTTTTCTTTTGAAGACACCATTTCGCCTGCAACCATTAAAATACGTTTATGGCCTTTTTTAAGAAGTATTTCCGTTTGGTTTTTTATTTCTTCAAAAGTAAGTTTTTTTCTTATAGTAAGCTTATTATTTGCAGCAAAACCACAATATAAACAACTATTTGAACAATGGTTACTTATATATAAAGGAACAAACATTACAATACGTTTACCGTATATTATTTCTTTAACATAAGAAGCAGCAGCATAAACTTTTTGCAAACTCTCAAAATCTTTAACTGATAAAAGTTTAGCAGTTTCTTCAATAGACAATCTTTGAAGAGTCCTAGTTTTACTCAAAATACAGTTAAGTTCTACATTAGTTACTTTGGCCTCTAGTAGCGAATTTATTATATGTTCATCTACATGCTTCATTTAAGCCCCCTTTATCAAAACTTTACAGTTCATTTAACCCAGGCATACTTTTTTCTTTTACTAGGGCAATAAAAGCGTCAATTAGCATTAACCCTAAATTTTTATTTCCACGTGCCCTTAGAGCAACTGAATTTAAATCTTTCTCTTTATTACCAACAACTGCTATATAAGGAACTTTTTGTAAAGCATTTTCTCTTATCTTATGACCAATTTTTTCATTTCTGTTATCTAAAATTGTTCTTATGCCATTTTGTTTTAACTTTTGAAATAAATCTTTACAATAGGCTTCTTGCTCTTCATTTATGTTTGCTATAGCAACCTGAACTGGAGAAAGCCAAAGCGGCAAAGCTCCAGCATAGTGCTCTAAAAGTACGCCCACAAACCTTTCTAAAGAGCCCAACAATGCTCTATGTATCATATAAGGTCTTTTCTTTTTACCTGAAGAGTCTACGTACGAAATATCAAAACGTTCCGGCAAATTAAAATCAAACTGTATAGTAGAACATTGCCAAAGCCTACCTATAGCGTCTTTTATCTTTATATCTATTTTAGGACCATAAAAAGCACCGCCACCTTCGTCTGTTTCATATTCATATCCTGTTTTCTTTAAAGCATTTTCAATAGAGTGTTGTGCTTTTTGCCAATCTTCTATTTCCCCCACATATTTTTTTTCTGGCCTTGTAGCAAGGTATATTTTATACTCGTTAAACCCAAAAGTTTTTAAACAACTAACTGCCATATTAAAAACTCTAAGCATTTCTTCTTCTAGTTGTTCTGGAGAAATAATAACATGACCATCATCTTGAGTAAATCCTCTAACTCTCAAAAGACCGTGCAAAACACCTGACTTCTCAAATCTGTACACGGTACCAAGTTCCGCATATCTTATCGGGAGTTCTCTATATGAGTGCAGTTTTGTTTTATATATCATCAAATGCATTGGACAGTTCATCGGTTTTAGTCTATACGGTTTGCCTTCTATTTCCATAGAAGCGTACATGTTTGCAGAATAAGTTTGTATATGGCCACTTATTTTAAAAAGTTCTTCGCTTGCAATGTGAGGAGTAAGCAAAAGATCATATCCATTTTCTATGTTAAATTTTTTCCAATAACTTTCAATAATATCTCTTAAAAGTGCCCCTTTTGGGTGCCAAAGGACAAGACCTCCACCAATTGCTTCATTTACACTAAACAAATCTAAATCTTTACCTAACTTTCTATGATCTCTTTTTTGAGCTTCTTGGAGCAGGACTAAGTACTCATCTAAACCTTCTTTTGTCAAAAAAGCTGTACCATAAATCCTCTGAAGTTGTTCTTTAGAAGAATCGCCTCTCCAATAAGCGCCCGCAACAGACAACAGCTTAAAATACTTTAGTTCCCCTGTAGATTTTATATGAGGTCCTTTACATAAATCTGTAAAATTGCTAGACTTATATATTGTTACAGTGTCTCCTTCTATTTGTGAAGCAATCTCTGACTTATATTTTTCACCTTTTTGATTAAAATCTTTTACGGCTTGTTCCTTAGACACAGAGTAATGTTCAAACAAATAATTTTTACCAATTATCTCCTTCATTTTTTCTTCTATTTTTTCAAGATCGGCAACTGTAAAAGGCTCTTGCCTGTCAAAATCATAATAAAAACCGTCCTCTATAGCTGGCCCTATAGCCACCTTTGTTTCAGGAAAAAGTTCAGTTACAGCCGCAGCCATTATGTGCGCAGCAGAATGCCTTAAAATTTCTAGATCGTTATTTGCCATATCATTCATTACACCACCTGTTTTTAGTTCGTTTGATTATATAATATTTTCCTTTACTTTTTAACACAACAACAAACAATATAACTGATGTTGATCAAGTTTAAAACCTTATCTACGTTACCTCAAAGAGCGACTTATGAGCACTAAACATTTAATATTTCAAAAGGGGCCTCTCTAACAAACCCTAATGCCTATATTTGCTGTGAATCTTTTGACAATGCAAGGCAAAAAACACAGGGTTTATTGTGTCATAAACACAAGTTTTTTAACGCAGAAGTGTAGAAAAAGCCATAGTAAGGATATGCACTTAGGTAAGGTTCTAAACTAGACCAATCAAACTATTTTGCAGATATTGATCTAGTTTAGTATCTTATCGGAGTTACCTTAAAGAGCGTTCTATGAGCTATAAACATTTAATATTTCAAATTAGCTCTGTCTGAAGCAAAATTCATTTATGTCTTTCTTGTCTTTTCATTTTGCTAGTTTGCTAATTTGTTTAAATGTTTGTTGCGATTGCTCTAGTAAC